>NZ_VCDN01000036.1:0-69840 GCF_033949405.1 Xenorhabdus santafensis
TTGCATAGTAATTCCCTCATTCAATCAACAATACACATTGCTAAATAACATGAAGGCGGTGGGAGACTACTCCGCCTGTGAACAACAATAAAATTGGTTCATCAATACTGGAGAGTGCTGTTTGATTACTTTTTGATGGGTAGCATATTTTGATGGCAGGATGACAGAAAATGACACGCGATGGATCAATAAAATTTGTTTATCTACTGATAAAAGTTGATAAATATTTTGTACCGACAAAGGGGGGCTTCCTTTGTTTTTATCGACGTGGAATTTGAGGGGAAATTATTGGTTATCAAAACCGAAATAACATTTTGTGAAATCAAGTAGTTATATGTAACTATTTTATGCCATTTTTTGTATGGAGAAAATTATAAAAACTTTTATATTCAATTTGTTATATTCATTTTGGTCATATACTGCTACGCCACATGGGATGGTTCGAAGCTGCAGACTTAATTGTTAAAGGAATGGAAGGCGCGATCGCAGCCAAGACCGTGACTTACGATTTCGAACGCCTGATGGATGGCGCTAAATTACTGAAATGTAGCGAGTTCGGTGACGCAATCATTTCTCATATGTAATTGATTGCTTAACTGAATTGATAACGGGGGCTTAAGGGTTCCCGTTTTTTTATTCTGCTTATTCCGAATTTAGGTTGATTACGATACGGAGCAGCAGGGAAATTATGCCATTTCTGAATTTGAGCGCAGTATTCAATACTCAATTGACAGTGATTTAATTTTTTTCCCTAACGATAATGATGGTAATTTCCCTGAAGGTGTTTTGGTTCGTATCAAACATTAGCGAGCTGAAAACAGCCTGTTATTCTTTAAGCGGAATAAGAACAGGGGCTAATCAGATTGCCCCTATTATATAATTATGGAGTTATATCATTGTATACATAAGCGTAAATTCTTCCTTTTATTGCTCCTTCGGGAATCTCTAGTGTGTTCGCTATATCAGATAACCTATGAACAACAGCTTTATCTGAAGTAAAAGCATTTAAGATTATTCCTTGAGCGAAAGCCCCCATTAAGATGTAGATATCATAGTTATCACCAGAGGTATTGACAGTCACTAAATCAGTTGGTGCCATGTGATTGGTTGTGTACATTACGGCATTAATTCCATGAAGTTGCCAGTCCCCTGTTCTTAAAACTATATTAGCCATGGCGCACTGATCAAAATGACCAACATTGTATCCAGAGCCACCAATCAGATTAATATTAATGGTACTTGGGTAGATCATAGTCACTTCAGCAATTTTAACCCAAGCTGCTTTCTGAATTGTTAGGTCACCTGTATATTGTGTGCCTTGTATTGAGTTCTTGGCCCTCGTTATTGTTTCAGTCAAACCAAGATTGTTCACAAATGCATGTTTATTAGGAATATCAGACCCATTTTGACTTTTAGACAATCTAGCTTCGGCATTGGTATTGGCACTAGTAGCATTCTGATTTGCAGTGATTGCTAATGCGTCAACTTTACTGATATGAGAGTCGGTTTCTGCTGTGGTATAGGCACCGACATCTTTTGCTCTAAGAATTACATCAGCTGATAAAAGGTAGCCATTAATAGTGCGTCTGATTGGAACACTGTTACTAGCATTAGTATTAGCTGTATTCGCTAAATCATAAGCTTTTTTAACAGCTTTAGAAGTTGCAACAGTTATTTCACTATCACTGTCTGTTTCATTGCTAAGAGTAACAAGGCCCTTATCTTCCATTGTCGCGTATGGATGATTACGACTTGCGGCATGTTCTTCAATTGCTTCTTTAATGGCTTGTTTGACATCGCCCGTTGTTGGAACATCTACAGAATTGCTACTGTCTCGAATACTCATATTTATTCCCTCATATAATCAACAATACACATTGCTAAGTAACATGAAGGCGGTGGGATACTACTCCGCCTGTGAACATCAATAGAATCGGTTCATCAATATTGGAGAGTACGGCTTGATTAATATTTGATAGGTGTATGCTTTGTTGGCAGGATGACAGAAAATAACAAGCGATGGATCAATAAAGTTTGTTCAACATAAAATGAATTATGTTAGTGATTCAGCTAGCTTATTTTTGTCAAAACAGGGTTAGACCGATGATAAATATCACACCAGAAAAAAGCAGGGCTGTGATGCAATAACCCATAATATCGCGCACACTGAGTCCTGCGATAGCCAACGCGGGTAATGCCCAAAACGGCTGTGCCATGTTCATCCACTGTTCACCGTAGGCGATTGCCATAACGGATTTACCTAAATCTGCCCCCAATGCTTCAGCAGCAGGTATGACAAATGGTCCCTGAATGACCCAATGACCACCGCCAGACGGCACGGCAAAATTGATAAGTGCGGAGCTGAAGAACGTCATGATTGGAAAGGTGTCTTTGTTAGCGACGCTGATAAAAAATTCAGTAATAAGCCCACCCAACCCGGAACCTTCCATCATCAGTTGAATACCGGCATAGAAGGGGAACTGAACTAAAATGCCTGCGGTGCTTTTCGTGGCTGCCCCCACAGCACGCATGTATGCCATCGGAGTTTTATGCAGCAATAAACCAGTCAGCAGGAAAATCATATTGACCGTGTTAATAGTTATATTGAATCCGTTTTCGCTGAAGTATACCCCGAGATAGGTGAAACCCAGAATTGCGATGATCCACGTAATAACACGGCTTTCTTCAATACGTTCAGAGAATGGGGCATCCCGCGATATTTTTTTCTGGAAATCAGGTTCGTCTTCCAGCAGTAGCGGGTTGATCATCACAATATTTGCTTGCTTCGGCATCATCATTCGGGTGACAAAAGGCATGATGACGATAAGACTGAGTGTGATAAAGATGTTGTAATCGGTAAAGAGAGTTTGGTTGATTGGGATCAGCCCTGAGAGATGTTCAACCGGATTACCCGGAGTTGCTGCCAACAGAGGCATTGAGCCGGAAAAACCGCCCCCCCACGTCAGAAACCCAATGTAAGCGCAGGCGATCAAAAGCGGATAATCAGAACCTGGAACTCGACGAGCAACTTCACGAGCAAACATAGTACCGACAACCAACCCGAAGCCCCAGTTAATGACACAGGCCACAGCGCTGAAGAAAGTCACCAGCATTACCCCTTGTTCAGGGTTTTTTGCCAACGAAGCTGTCAGTTTCAGGATACGTTTAACCGGGCCAGAACTTGCGAGTGTGTAACCAGTGACAATAATCAGTGCCATTTGCATCCCGAAAGCAAGCAGATTCCAGAAACCATCTCCCCACATTTTGACCAGATTTATCGGTGTGCTTGGGGTTAACGACAGGGCGGTTATGAAAGTGAGAGCAGTAAGCAGCATTGCAAAGATCAGCGGATCGGGCAGATAACGGCTGACAATTCGTGTCATTACCCGAGCAATACGGGCGATCATGAATGATCCCCTGCGGCATTAATAATCGGCATTATTTTCACGTCCGGGGAGATAATAAATTCGGCTTTGGTTTTTGCCCTGATGGTGTCAATGCCCACATCGGGTGCATGTTCACACAGTACCATCCGGTCATTTTCGAAACGAAATACAGCAAGTTCAGTGACAAGTGTATCCACGGCATTGACTGCTGTGAGTGGCATCGTGCATTCACGCAGAATTTTGGCTGAGCCATCTTTTGCACAGTGTTCCATTGCGATGATCACGTTGCGGGCACCAGTCACCAAATCCATAGCCCCTCCCATGCCGGATACTTTTTTACCCGGTATCATCCAGTTAGCAAGGTTAGCATGTTGGTCGACCTGCAATCCGCCAAGCACACTGACATCAACGTGCCCGCCACGGATTAATGCAAAGGAGAAGGCACTGTCAAACATAGATGCTCCCGGCAGAATTCCACAAGATTGGCCGCCTGCATTGACCAGATCTTTATCCGGTTGAGTGACTGGCCCTAATCCGAGAAAGCCATTTTCAGACTGTAGAATGATATGTACCCCTTCAGGCAGATAGTTCACCACCTGAGTCGGCAGGCCGATGCCAAGGTTAACAATATCTCCATCATGCAGTTCAAGAGCAACACGGTGGGCAATCAATTCCTTAGCGTTCATAGCTGATTCTCCTTACTGAATAATGAGATGATCGATGATGGCGCCTGGGGTAACAATGCAGTCCGGATCGAGGGAACCTAGCGGAACGATTTCATCGGGTTCAGCCAGGGTGATATCCGCCGCCATTGCAATGAGTGGATTAAAGTTACGTGCACTGAGGCGATAGGTCAGGTTGCCGAAGGTGTCCGCTTTATGGGCCTGAATTAATGCCAAATCAGCATATAGCGGGAGTTCAAGAAGGTATGTCCGGCCATTGATGACTTTTTTTTCTTTGTCTTTTTCAACGACGGTGCCTACCCCCGTTGGTGTCAGAAAACCACCTAATCCTGCACCAGCACACCGGATCCGCTCTGCCAGCGTTCCCTGTGGTATCAATTGCACTTCCATTTCACCGGAAAGCATGCGATGGCTTGTTTCCGGGTTAGTACCAATATGGGATGCAATTAATTTTTTTACCCGGTTATTAACAATCAATGGCCCTATACCGGTATCAATCAACGCAGTATCATTAGTAATAATGGTTAAATTTGTTACGTTGGCTTCCAATAGTGCGGTAATTAAATGTTGTGGTGTACCAACACCCATAAATCCACCTACCATGATAGTCATTCCATCACAGAAAAAGTCTTTTGCCTGATTAAGCGTTATTTGTTTATTTTTCATGTTTATTTTTTGGCAATGAAAATATCGCCAACAATAAAATAATTAATAATGTGGTGACAGATTAAATTTTATTTTCCGTTAACAATAAAAGTATTGATATTTCTAAATTATTAGTTTGGTAAGTCTTTAAGAGTAGCGTGCTAACCTATAATTCAATATAAGTGATTATTAATTGGTTTTTTATATAGCATTAAAGTTCCTTTGATATGTAATAAAATAAAAAACTTTTAATCTATATTAAGGGGTGATTAATATGTCAGATGTTCGCAGTATTATTAATATTGATAATAATTTTGGTTGTAAATACAAAGTGAGTTTATTTAATCAGGAGTCAGCAAATAAACTATTTTCCATCGTTCCTGACCATGTGACTGTTTCTCCGGGGGAGTGATTAATCTACTGGCGGTATGTGGACTCCGTGGTGTGATAGCCAGAAAGATAATGGGGAACTCCCTTTAATGGTGTTGAATAAATATTGATTTGTTATTATTTTTTGAATAGAAATAAAGTTTATATTTTAGTTAATGTTTAATAGGGTTCAAAATAATTAATGTCATTGTTTTCTATAGTTTAATGTTCTAATGATATTTTACTTAACATGAAAGCCTATCATTTACGTCAACCATAAAAAAACTGTGTTTTTTTATGGTATGCAGGAAACCAATATACAAACCAGCAATACCGGAACTGACTCGTTAGTTATGACAGAGAGAATCAGGGAAGGGGAGATGTCTGGCGAATGTTGGGTATCAAAAAAGGAGGGGGGATTGCCCCTCCTGTTATTTCTTGTACTCAGATAACGGAAAGATTGGGGTCAGGCAACAAAAGCGGTTGTTCGGCCTTGGCAGGCTGAAGGCTTTGCAGCATGTTCCCGTGAACACTTCCGGTATCAGGGAATGAGGCCATTGCGCCAATCAGAGTTCCCAGGCTTAACCCTTCTGCTTCTGAGAGAATAGCACCGGAATCAGCCGTTATAGCTGGTTTTTTAGGGTGCTTACTGACCCAAGATAAATCCATCAGCATGTCATGAGTTCCCTGAGCGTTATTCGGTTTGCTGAAGCTTTTGACCAAAGAATCCACGTCGATCATCAATGAGGTTCCTTCAAAGTTGATATGCAGATGCGCCTTGGTCTTGCGGTCAACTACCTGACGAACGACCAATGCTGTTCCGTTATTTGTGTCAGTCAGCATCAAATCACCATTGTGCTGGTTCACCAGAATGTTTTCCGGATCCGCTATCGGCAGGATCAGGCGATCCAAAGCTTGCTCCGGGTCGCTATTGTCGATAATTACTGTACGGTAGTGATCCCATATTTCCTTGGTGAAATGATAGGAATCGTGATTGGCTCCGCCATACAGCACCAAGCTGTCGACACCGTCAATGATCGGTGGTGTCAGGTTGTCATCGGCCTTTCTTCCCTGAAGCAACAAAGAGGAATTCATCCGCTCCACCCCATTGAGTTTATTGATGGTGATAGTTTTGCCATCTTTGAGACTGTACAGTTTCTGGTTCGTCTGGTTATACACATACGCGGTTTTGTTTTTTGCATGGGTTCCGATAAAGCTCAGGTGATCCGAAGCTGGAATTCCATTGCCTGCAAATTCCTGACCGCTGCCAATATCAAACCAGCTTGGTGCATTACTGCTTTGTAACGTCAGTACTCCTTTGGCATGCCACTGTTCAGCAAGATTAGCGAGCGCCTGTGCCTGATCAGTTTTGTTGTTGTTTTGCCATTCTTCATCAACGCCAACTAACTGTAACTTGCCATCATTGGCTCGCAGCAAAATTTCACCCTTGGTTGTGATAAGGCGCATGCCAACATCAATCTGCTGTACTTCTTTCAGGGACAAGCCAGACGTCAGTTCACTGGCAACAGGAAGCTGTATTGATGCGCTAAGTATATGGTCAGAACCAAAAGCAGCAGCCAGCTCATTTGCGTTCATGGCAGGTTGAAGATACAGCTTGCCGCTTTCAGGTTCAAAGAGCCGTGCGGAGGTACTGCCCGCTTCGAATCCCAAAAACTGTAGCGGTTTGCCCTGTAATTCCGTTGAAGCGACGACCACTTGTCCATTGTGATACCACACTGGCAACTGACTCTTGCCATCGGTACCTTTGACGCCAAATACGGCCAAAGTCGCTCCGCTGCCGGTGACACTGGCCAGATCCTGCCACCAATGAGTACGTCCCTTGAGCCAATGTTCGTTAACGGCTTCATAATTAAGCTGTCCCCGCGCATTGAGTTGAGCTACACGCCCATCCTCAGTGATGGCAAGCAAATTTCCATTCAGATTGATCACGTTAGCCAAGGGTGGGGTGCTGACGCGTAATGCTGTGGGATGGCTGGCGTCAAGCACTGCCTGCCCGGGGCCTTCCTGGCGGAACAAAACCTTTTGCTCATGGCTGTAGAAGAAAAACACGTCCTTGCCGGCAAAGTCGGAAAGAGTACCTGCCAACACCAGATCAGCGGGAATTTGCCAGTTGCTGCGGGTTTGTGCATGCGTGTCGGAGTACGGAGTATGATCTGCTGGCGGAGCCAGATTTGGCTTGATCAGCATCCCGTCGCGGGTACGTATCCAGTAACGATGCTTTACATCATCTGCATCTATACCAAACACGGTGATCAGTTCCGCGCCCGTCGGTTGAATTTGCCGTGCGTCCAGCGTATAGGACGATATCTCATGCTGAGTGCTGTTGCTCTCATAACTCTGGAGTATTGCCCCGAGCACATCACTGTGTCTGTCAATGTTTGCCAACTGCCGGAGCAACTCATGATTACCCACAACACTGACGAGTTCCATCCGGTCATCAACTATCCGATAACCCAGCTCAGCTTCTCCCTCTTTCAGCTGATAACGGCGCGCCAGATAAACCGCATTGCCTTCTTGCCACAACCGACTGATTTTTCCTGCATTGTGGTTGAACCACGGCATAAACTGCGCATCAACCTGTCCGGTGGTGATATTTACCCGCCATGCTGCTGCGTTGTCGCCGTCGTAGAAATAGGCGTGATCATCCATCACTGCACCAAGTTGGGCGTGTTTGGCCTGTTCGTGGGTGGTGTCGGTGAATATCATCCGATCTTTAGCGACATCGTAGAAGGCTCGGCCAACGTCATGTCCGTTGTGGCTGTAGTTTTCCACCACCACATATTGCCCGTGTAACTGGTGTGCTTTGGCAAGATCGCTCAGATGCTGTTCGATTTGCTGGCCGGATACTTGCCACTTGCTCGCATCTTCTTTCACCACGTCAGCCGTCAGTGTGGCGAAATTGATTTCGCGTACCTCATTTTTACTGTTGACTACCAGCACTTGTCCGTTTTGGGACGGGTCGAGTTCCACCACTACTCCACCGATTACCAGCCGGTTTTCCGTGATTTTGATGGTGTCGCTGTCAAGCTGGCTGCTATCAATGATCCAGCGTGATGGCATATAGTGATTGCCGCCCGGTGCGATAACGTCGCTCATGAGCTTCACACTGGCCCCTTCGTTCAACCCGATCAGATACTCGCCACCTGCGCCTTTGATTTCGTAATGCAGGTAGCCATGCAGTTCCTTGGGAAGATCCGGCACTATTAGTTTCCTGCTGCTCTGGTCAAGCAGGACTTCAACAGGCGTCGCGACATATTCCTGATAAATCCTGCGGATCGTATACTCACTCGGAAAAATGTAGAAATCATAATCAAAGCGCTTATCATCTTCGAACCTGCGGATCACATCGAAACCGGTATCGTGGCGCGTCGTTGCCCCCGGAAGTATCATATATTCGTATTTGATAAAGGACTTGGGCGTACCCGGCAAGATCAGTACGTTACTGTCACTGTGATCAAGTTTATGGGACGCTTGTTTATGGCCGATTCCACTACGCACTTCGATTGCCTGACTGCGATCGTGCACCATCCTCGGGAGATCACCGACCCAAAAGAAATAATTGATTTTCCCCGAACCTGTCGGGCCAGAGTGGGTACGATAGATGTACTGACTGTCGAAGCCTACCTGTTGATTACGTAGATCCAACGTCTTGATGACAGCGCCGGCGAGAGGCACCAACACATCTTGCTTGCTGTCATATCGATAGCCATTACCTTCGTAGGCTTTATCGAGCATATCGAAATAACGCCCCACCGCTTTGGCATCCTCGGCAACCGCACCAAAAGCCTGAGCCAGCGCGGTGAAACCCACGGCAAGCCCGCCAAGGAGCACACCTGCGCCACCGAGGACTGCAGCAGTTGTTGAAGCACCCATCATTCCGGCTCCGACACCGGCTGCTCCGGTGACGAAACTGGCTGAATCGAACGCCAGTTGAGTGCCAAATACCGCTTTCTGTGTGTCTGTCTCTGCATGAGCAAGTTCATAGGCGTCTAACCCGACAAAAGCACCGCCAAAAAGCAAGCCGATGCCTTCGTTGGCGGTATGGGCCAGAGCGGAAGAAAATGTCTTGAGTGATGTTTCGGCACCCACCACTTCGCCGCGCAATGCGGTACGTACCAGTTCAGTCACTTTCACCACATCGTTGAGGCTACTGTGCGCCATTTGAGCGTAGTTAAGGTAACTGTGGATTTTGAGTGCCGTTGCCAGATCCGGCGAAGAAATCCCATGTGCTGCATCGTTGCGGTTCTTGTCGGCAAACCACTGGATCAGTGTCTGTACCGCAAATCCTGCGTTCAGGCCATCAATCGGAGCGGCTTCACCAATTCCGCCATTGTGCCGTATCTGGCCGCGTTCGAGGGTGAAATGCCGGGTTAAAGTGCGCATATGTTCATCGATAAAATGGCGGAATTTGACAAAAGTGTCATTGCGGCTGTTTATCCACATTTCCTCAAGGGTATCGCGATTGATGAATTGAATGCGATAATGGCCTTCATCCTGCTCCATAATATTGCCAATGACCGGCATCCAGCGCTGATCAAGTCTGTTTTCCTTGGCAAGTTCTGTTATGGCGTTATCGAATTTTTCTCCCCACTGCTCAGCATCAAGGGTTACCAAGGCGGTACGTAATTGAAGATTTTCGTCAATCTTCTCTTGGGTATTGACGACTTGCTTGACCTGTCGGCGTTGTTCTATGACAGTGGCGAGTTCATCGGAGCGAGTCAGGTCAGCAACATCCAAGCCATTACCAACCGGTACTCTTGCCATCTTGGCAGGATCGATCTCCACTAAGTTGAAGGCAGGGGTTGATTTACTGCCAAGTGCGCCATAATGAACGGCCAATTTGCGTGTCACTAAGTGTTTTTCCATGGCACGGGAGAAATTTTTCATGCTGTCAAAAGCAAAAATGCCGACATTGGGATCATAGAAGTAGTATCGGCGTCCTTCCGCGCCAACGGTCACTCCCACCATCATTGCGTGATTTCGGGTATTGAGGGCGAATGTCGCCGTCCCAGCCGATGCTTTCAGCAGGGAAGCCACTTCGGGTAAGGTCACCTGTCCCCGTACAGTTGATGCCTGTACCGCCTCCACATTGGAATGCAGTCTTACCAAGCTGTTTTTTAGCAGCGTGGCGCTGCCTTCCTGCGGAGAAGCAGCGGCCAAAAAGAGTTTTTCCACCAGGTTGTTGATACCTGCCTCACCATTGCTGGCCAGCGCCACTGCCATGGCTCTGACCAACGGATAGCAACGGCCACCAGAGATATCGCCGACCAATGACAGATAGAAATCTTGTGGCACCAGATGGCTGGAGATACTTCCGGCATGCTGAAAATCTTCGCTGAATACGGCGGTCTGCTTCAGGACTTTATCGATGTATTCTGCTTGGCTCGCTTCAGTAATGCGGCTGATTAAAGCTCCTCGTTGCTTGGGGGTCAACTGACTGTCAAAAAACAGGCCCTTCATTTCCAGTGCTGACATTCTTTCGTCAAAACCCGGAATGTTGATATCCTGAAAATGACGCAAGCCATTGATAAATTCAGGATCCGTTTTCCGTCGTTGATAAGCTTCGGCAATAGCATAACGTTCGCCCAAGCTGAGATTACGCTCCTGACCACCACCCTGAATGGCGGTATCATTCATCTGCAACACGGCATCCATACCGTTCTTGGATTTAATTTGCTGCCACAACCAGCTTTGTTCAACGGAGAACACTTCACGCAAAACGGAATCGTATTGCTCTTTGTAGAATTCCAGTGTGATATTGAGCTGCTTTATCTGTTGGTCAATCAAGGCAAGTTTGGCACTGTCTCTGGTACTGTTCCGGAGCTGGTAGAGATCACTTCGCTTGTCCACTAATTGTTGAGTATCTTCGGTGATTTTGTCCTGAACCTTATCACGCAACCCAACCCATGCGGCAATCGCTGAATGGTGAGGAGAAAAGTCCCCTGTTTCGTATACACCGTCAGCGATCCCCTCGGTTGCTATGCCGAACTGAGCTGCGATTTTTTTGAGCTTTTGGTGAATTTTTTCGCGGTAATCGGCGAACTTGGCCTGACCATGAGCAGTTATCTGACTGTCAGCGGCCTGAATTGACAGTGGTTCCTCGCCGCTGCGTAGTTTCGGCCAGAGCATATGACCATCCCGCAGATACTCCTGACGCTGGAATACCAGTTGCCATTCACCGTTAACATATTGCATGTAAGCTGCCGCAAGACCTTCAGCAGTACCGGCGACTTGGTAATCCTGATAGTCCACGGCCATGACCACATTGTCATACAGCAGTGAACTGTTAACCCGGCCGTCATGGTAAACCCGATAGGTATTGTCATCAAGGTGGGTGACCACGATTGAACATCCTGACAATGACCCGGTGAACAGGAAACTTCCCGGCATCGCCTGCTTGGGAATATCCACATAAGCAGGCAATGCCTTAGCCTGATTTGCGCCGTTATAGCCGAGGAAATAGGCGGGGACGCTGTTTGCGCTACCTTTAGCATCATTTGTGCCTAAATCGATGTATTCGACTTCGTATAAACCTGCCTTGACTTTGACCAATTGAGCATGACCCTCTGCCGGGAGTTGCCCCGCTCTGACCAATGTTTCAACACTGATGGTGTTGGATTCAGCGAACGAGACTGGATCGGAGGCAAATTGCCGGATATCGGCGCTGCCTTCACGGGGTTGTGTGCCATTTCCCGCAGGCACTAAGCTCCCCTTAAGTTCGCGATCCCGTACCGCTTGCTCCAGCATTCTCTGCTTTTTGATCAGCTCAGGAGTCCATTTATGACCACTTTCGCTGAAACCTTGCTTAATAGCCTGAATCAATACCTTGAAATCCGGATTTAGTTGTATCTCTTTAAGCGTCGCCTGCGCTGACATAAGCAGAGATTGATAGCTATTATTCGGCATGGTAATTCTCCTTAAAAGATCCTACTGTCCTATTGATAAATTTTATGGATTACAACACGTTAAATATGGCAATGGCTAAATAGAGTCATGGCTAGTGCATCAATACCTTTACACCAATACATTGTCGGAAAGATGATAGGGTTATCTTCCAGTACCTTCTGGTTTCAAGTTCATTAATGAGGAAAATGTCAGACGAAGCGGTATAAAAAGGCTGAGTCATAGCCTGATTGGCAGGAAGGTATTGCAACAATAATCGGCAATAACCAAGGGCAAATGACAACGTATTAGCAGATATATTGTCCCTATCAATTGTCATGTTCATTGAGCGATTCCGTTCGTATATTATCAGTAATAAACTGTATTGATTATTGTTATCATAATAATAATCATTATCAATTTATTTTTTGTAAAAAACAGCAAAGAACAAATGAGCAGAGTAATTTCATTACTGACTATTAAATTATTTTTCTTATTGTAAAAATCGTGGGAATATTTAGAGATAGTTAAAATAGGATGTTGAGAGGAGTTTGTTATGCCTATATGGGTGGATGCTGATGCATGTCCTAAGGTAATAAAAGAAATATTATATCGTGCTGCAGAACGTGAAAAAATACAGGTCACATTCGTGGCAAATCAACGGCTGAGTGTGCCTGCATCCGCTTTTTTACATACATTACAAGTTCCTGCTGGGTTTGATGTTGCAGACAATGAAATTGTTCGTCGCACAGAAGCCGGAGATTTGGTGATTACAGCAGATATTCCTCTGGCGGCTGAGGTGATCGAAAAAGGTGCAACAGCACTCAATCCGCGTGGTGAACGTTATAGTGAAGAGACGATACGTGAAAGCCTGACTATGCGTGATTTTATGGATACGATGCGGGCGAGTGGGATCCAAACGGGAGGGCCTCCTGCGTTAAAACAACGTGATCGCCAACTGTTTGCCAATGAATTAGATAAATGGTTATTGCAACAGAAAAAACGTTCTAAATAACACAGCGGAAAAAGTGGCTCTCCAGATAATTGTCGGAGAGCCAGTTTAATTGAAGCTAATGCTTCATTAGGATTCAGATTCGGATGCAAATGAAGATATCGATGCTGAATAGAGATAAGCAGACCACTCGCTATATTGGCATACAAATATAGCAGGGGCTTTTGATGATAACGGCGTTGCTAATTTTCTGACCTTGTCTCTAATTTCCATAACAGAACTTGCAGAGACGCCAACATAAGTTCCGGTAGGTAAAAGCATTAACTCGCCATTGCTGTATCTGACCGTATTTCTAAAATCAATGATTCCCATTGATTCAGTCAGATAACTATACTCTTTTGGGCCTGCACCAAAAATTTCAACACGAACCATGTAATTAGCCATAATAGCCCTCTCTTTATGTTTAAGAAAAAACCAAGCTGTTTTTTTGGGGTTACATTAAATTTTTTAGGTAACAGAAAATCATAGCCAATTCCCCGATTTCTCTCTGAGAATCTTCAGGCGAATTTACAGGTGTTAACATTGTTGCGCTATATCAATAAATCACAGTTATTTGAGGAAACAATCATGTATTCAAAAATAGCTTGCCTGTGATACTCAATAATGGGGTATACTGTACAATACGTAATCTGTTAACGGTGGTGTGATTATGTGGAATAAATATATGCAAAGAGGAAATATGCTGTTGCTGGCAAATTTTCTATCACCGATAGATGCCCGCATTATCTTAGGCAGAATGTTATCAGAAGGGATTAATGCCGTGATCATTGATGAAGATATTGTGTGGAACAATTATATGTATTCACAAGCATTTGGCGGTGTGAAACTTCTTGTTCATCATGAAGATATAGAACAGGCCAGAGAGATCCTTGATCAAATTGAAGGCAATGAATATTCATTGGATAAAGTAACCGATAATTCGGCGAGTAAAAAATCATCCTCATTCCAATATCGCTTTAATGCGTTAATAAATACGTTATTAGTACTTTTATTGTTTTTGGTATCAGGAATCGGGTTACCGTTAAAGCCTGACTGATTCTTTTTATTCTACCTCAATTTATACATCAATTTTGCGCACTTCCCCTGCATTCCCATTATCTATATCTGATTGATCAAATTTAATACTGACATATTGATTTAAAAACGGTAAACCTTAAATTGAAAGAAGAAGGGAATATTATGCATCTGATATTATAAAAATAGAGGAGTAATAATAATGAAAGCGCATTTAGAACTGCTCTGCTCCCCGGCTATCTGGGCAGAAGGTCCTGTTTGGATCCCAACCGAAGATGCGGTTATTTTCAGTGACGTAAAAGGAAATAGGATGTTTCGCTGGTCTGAGCTTGATGGGGTAACGCTATGGCGAAAATATTCTAATTATGCCAATGGTAATGCATTGGATAAAAAAGGCAGGCTCATTAGTTGTGAACATGGCAGGCGGGGTATTTCCCGTACAGAAAAAAACGGCAATGTGACCATGCTGGTGGAAAAAATAGATGGGAAAAGATTTAATTCGCCTAACGATGTTGTTATTCGCTCTGACGGTACAATTTGGTTTACTGACCCTCCTTATGGAATTATTAGTGATGACGAAGGGTATAAATCAGAAAGCCAGATTATCGGGTGCTATGTTTATTGTTACGATCCGGCGGATAACAGTATCTCTATCGCAACCAGCGATACCCAAAGACCAAATGGATTAGCCTTTTCACCGGATGAGAAATGGCTATATATTGCTGATATGTCGATTGTCGATTTTCCTGCCCATGGAAGGCATGAATTGCGTATTTATCCGGTACGAGATAAAACTTTGGGGTCTGGCAGACATTTTGCGACAATATCACCTGGCTTCCCGGATGGTTTTTGTATCGATAAATTGGGCAATATTTATTGTAGTTGCGCAGATGGTGTCATTATTCTGGATAAATTTGGTACACAAATAGATAAAATTGAAGTGCCGGAACGAGTATCTAATTGCACTTTAGGTGGAACTGATCGGGATCAGCTCTATATTACGGCTACGACGTCGCTATACCGAATATCTGTAGCTCAGTTCACGGAAGAATAATGAAAAGGGAAGAGTTAAGTCACTCCGGGGATAGCAGTTGAAGGTCTATGGTGAGCTGAATACAACCTACAACGTGCTATACCCGTCGTCTTTCAAGTTGCCTCTTTGTTGGCTGCACTCATTCGCTCCGGTCACCGTTTTTAGAAACATACGGTTATCTATGCTCCCGGAGGTTAGAGAGGCTCCTGCCTCTCGACCTTTGGCTGTTCAAATTCGTTTCCGACGAATTTGTCATTCCCTTGACTCCGCGACGCATCTTGAAATCCATAGGGAATCTAAGAACCGGCAACTTACCTCTTCCTGATACATTAATGTGATAAGAAAACGCCGCTTATGGGACTCCGGTCACTAGGGCTGAATTACCACAATTATTTACAGGGGCTTATTCTCATTTCAGTGAGGTAGCGCTGAATGAATATTACGGAGCCACCTCATATCGACTCGATATTCCAAATCTATTTAGTGTATTCATCATAATAGCCAGCCATTCAATTGCAGCAACTTGTTCATCACTCCATAATTCTGCTGCTTTTTGATAAACTTCATCCGGCACACGGTCATTTTTTATTTCTGTTATCGCTTCGGCTAACAATAATGCCGCGCGTTCCTGTTCTGTAAAATATTTTGTTTCCTGCCATGCGGCAATCAGGGAAACCTTATCAATGGATTCACCTTTCTTTAAGGCATCTCGGGTATGCAACCGGACACAATAGGCACATCCATTAATCTGGGAAATACGTAATTTTAATAGATCACATAACACTTCAGAAATTCCGGCAGATGCAGCGGATTTATCTACCTCAGAATTTAAAGATAACAGTTGCTTGTAAAGTGCGGGAAACGTTTTTACTAAAGAAACGCGTGTCATAATGCTTTCCTTTTAATCTATTATGGGGTAGAGATCATCATAAAGTAGATAGGTTTCACTTTCTGACACCTTTTCTGAGAGGATGGGATGAAAAAAACAATATTATTGCAACAGATGCAATTTTTCTTGCAGGGCAAGCAGAAAGTAACCTTAAATGAACTTATGCAGGAATTTAATTTATCCCGCAGCAGTGCCTTACGCTATATATCTGCCTTGGAAGAATTGGGCGTTCCTCTATATTCTGAGCGGGGAAGGAATGGGGGATATATGATTGCGCCGACATATCGGCTAGCTCCGGTCAGGTTTAGTGCGGATGAAATCCATGCAATGTTATTCGCCATTTCAGGTATGCATATTTTGCAATCCACCCCTTTCAATCTGCAATTTCGCAGTATTTCCGAAAAACTGAAACAGGTTTTGCCTCATGATGAAAAATTAAAAGAAGACAAATTACGCAAACATTTAGGTGTGATGACTGTAAAGCAGATCAACCCGGCCAAACAACTGGATGTATTGCTGAACCATATTCTGCAACAGGAAAATCTGGAAATAACTTACCATAATAAAACGATGTTTATTTATCCCATCGCGATGTGGTTTGAATCGGGGAAATGGTTTTTAGCTGTTTTTGATTATGAAGAACAAGATTTACGGGTGTTACGTTGTAACGATATTAGCTCATTTCATCCGGCAACGAAGCCATTGGACATTCCAGAAGGTATCCGGGTTGTGGATTTTAATTTATTTAATTTTGCTCAATTAAGGCAGGAAAAACAGCAAGATTATTTCCAGATCAAGATAAAAAGAACCGGCATTGAACATTATTATGGTAAACCTTTCTCGCATATTGCATTGAAATTAATCGATGATAATAATGCATTAATTTCAGGCCACTATCATCAGAAAGAATTAGGCTATTTACTGGATTATATCAATGGTTTTTCTCAACATTTGATCGACATTGAGCCTGAAAAATTAAAGCAAATGTATCTTGATGAGATTAAAGCGCGTTTGCAGCGACTGGAGCTATAAACGACATAAAAAAGCCTCAATATAAAGTCCCCAATTTTACGGGATTACTCCAAGAAGAGGCTTTTTGGAACCGATTTTTTATCTGTATGATGGTATGACAAACGGAATAACCTTTGCCGGAACCATAACCTTTACCAGAAAAAAGTGCTAATGATTTAACATTTCGTGAATTATAAAATGTGAAAATAAATTAAACAAAACACTGGCAATGAGGGTAAAGTTTGGAGTATGATGCGCCGTCTGCACAAGGCAGAAATCAACTAACCACCACATAACTGACTGAAAATGGAGGAAATTATAATGACGACAATAATCACTCTTTTCAGGCCAGCCCATAGCTAATTACTAAATTCAAATTTATCAGTATTGCTTGGCTCCAGAAGGCCTGTCTACACCCTTATTTTTTCATTGATCATAAGGTTGATCTATGGGCAATACTTTGCATTCGGCTGTACCGAACGTACAGCTTATCGTGACAGAAAATACTTGGCTGGAAGGTAAAGCTATCCAGCAACTTGAAACAACAGCGCAGCTCCCTGATATGGTTCGTGTTGTCGGGTTACCCGATCTTCATCCAGGCAGGGGTTATCCAGTTGGTGCGGCATTTTTCTCACAATCTCGTTTTTATCCGGCTCTTATTGGCAATGATATCGGTTGCGGTATGGCATTGTGGCGGACGGACTTGATGTTAAATAAATGGTCATTGGATAAGTTGGAAAAACGGCTTGGCTCCATTGACTCACCTCTGGGAGCAGAGGATTTACCTGAAGATATCCCCGAGCATTTTTGCTATTCACCGGGAACAATTGGAGGCGGCAACCATTTTGCTGAATTACAGCAATTGGATGTCATCTATCAGCCAGAATTGATTGAAAAATGGCAACTGAATAAACAGCAACTTCTGCTCTTGGTGCACAGTGGTTCGCGTGGCATGGGGCAAATGATCCTTGAACAACACGTTCGTGAACACGGGCATAATGGGTTGGAAGCATCCAGCCCGCAGGCACAGAATTACCTTGAACAGCATCAAAATGCGTTGAATTATGCTTGCTTTAATCGCCAATTAATCGCAGAAAGAATGTTGAAACGCTGGCGCGCCAATGGCGAATGCTTGCTTGATGTTTCACATAATTTTCTTACACCATGTACCGTTGGCGGCGTTGATGGTTGGCTGCACCGAAAAGGTGCGACCCCGGCAGATAAAGGGCCGGTCATCATCCCGGGATCGCGGGGGGATTACAGCTATCTGGTTCAACCACTGACTAGTGAGCAAAGCTTATTTTCTCTTGCCCACGGAGCTGGGCGAAAGTGGATGCGTGGCGAATGTAAGGAGCGGTTGAGTGGGCGTTATAATACGGTGCAACTTTCCCGTACCTCCTTGGGCAGTCGCGTGATTTGCTTGGATAAGCAACTGATCTTCCAAGAAGCCCCGGAAGCCTACAAACCGATTGGTGGTGTTATGGATGCAATGTTACAAGCGGGATTAGTCAAATTAATAGCACGGCTTAAACCTGTTTTGACATATAAAACACGGGGAGGCCAAGAGTGATATTGTTGCAAATATCCTCGGCGCAAGGCCCGGATGAGTGCATGTTGGCCGTCAAAAAAGCATTGGGGCGTTTTATCCAAGAAGCTGATGAACTAAGTGTTACAGCAGATATTTTGGAAGAAGAGGAAGGAGAGCGTTCTGGAACACTGCGTTCTGTACTCGTTGCTATTCAAGGGAAAAATGAACAACAACTGTTTGAGCGCTGGAACGGAACAATTAAATGGATTTGTGATAGCCCATGGCGAAAAGGCGCGGGTAGAAAAAATTGGTTTATTGGTGTTACCCAATGTGAGACGGTAGCCGAATTGCCTGAAAGTGAAATCAGGTTTGAGTCATTGAAGGCGTCGGGGCCGGGAGGGCAGCATGTCAATAAAACAGAATCGGCCGTCCGGGCAGTGCATATTGCCAGTGGTATCAGCATCAAAGTACAAACTGAACGCAGCCAACATGCCAATCGCCGGCTTGCCCGTTCGATGTTGGAACACCGCCTGCGGCAGCAACAAGACATATTTCAGGCAGAGACAAAGGCTGATCGGCGTTTATGCCATCATCAAGTTGAAAGAGGGAACGCGGTACGCACCTTTATCGGGATGAAATTTATTCCGGCTAATTGATATTAGAGCGACGGTGTTAGGCTGTCGCTCTACGGGAATTCATTTCGTACTTTGAGATAAGGCATGCTTAGTTTGTACTTTGCATGCTTTAACAGATTTATCCAGTGATTCATCAAAATGACGTTGGCTGGGGAAAGTATGTTTATTATTTCTGACTTCTGTCACAGTTTGCTTGATGGATGTAAGAAATTCATCCTTGTTGCTATGAATTTCTTTGAGATCAAAACCTTTTTTGCTTAATCCCTTGAGCGCTTTTTCGGCTATTGCATCTGGAGAATCATTAGTTTTGAATGCATCAACGGAAGCTTTCCCGAATAGCTCACAATAAGTTTCTGCTGTTTTATCTACATTCGCATGTGCGGCATAAGAGAAGAGTGAAGCAAGGAAAATCGGCAGTAAGAGACGTTTCATAATTTCCTCTTGAGCGAGTGCACCATACACAATGGTGATAGCAATATTGACAATAATGGCAGCATTGGCTGCATTAACGGTATTAACAATGACAACATTAACAATAGTACATAATTCTTTGTTTGTACGGGCCTTCTATGGAATATCCGTACTTTATTGAGAATGATTTCATTGATGTTTCTGCTCTACACACTTACCTTTTTTGCAGAGTTCCCGGAGTAACTTGACGGGGTTTTTTGTCGTGTCTGTCTCGATGCGAGAAAGCAACTTGATATCTTTATTCGTAATTTTGAGTGCGTCGACTTCAAGGTAATTGCCGGAGCCTGCCGTGAGTTTGTAGACAATTAATTCCTTGGAGCCGTCGCCATTAATGTCGGCAAAAGTAATTCTCGGTTTACCGTCAGCTTCGAATACTGAGCCATCGCGGGAAAAGACCCCGCCGGTTTCAAAATCAGAAAGATCTTTATCCTTGAAAACAGCAATGGAATAGCTACCAATCGATTCGCTTTCCAGATCCCCGACGGATATGACTGCAAAACGCTTATCAGGCAAATTAATCAATTTTCCTTCTTTTGCAATAGCCGGTGCTGATAATGATAGGGCGACCAGCGTCGGGATAACAATCGTTTTAATCATGTTACTTATACGCATAAGCAATACTCCGCTATCTACTGTTTTGTGAAAATACTTATAGGGTGAGATTTATATCGTAGCACGAATTTTAGGGTGCATATCCCTAATGGAAACCTTCAGGAAAAATCTATTTCTATCTGTCATGGCGTGTTGACGTTAAGTGATAGGACTCATTAATTTTATTGTTTTTTTAGCAAAAAATAGAAATTTTTACGATAAAAAGTTGTTGGATATTCTTTGATGTGGCTGTTTTGATATGACGGCTGAACCTTATTCCTTATAGAAATAGAATAAAAGCAGCGATAAAGATAAATAGGGCGTTATAATTGACGGGAGTGATAAACTCCCGCTTTTTGATTAACGTAAACATGATTAACGTGAACATATAGTAAGATCTATGTGCTGTTTTTTTCTATTTTTGCAACAATCTTATTGTATTCTTTCCAGACGACAGATACGGGTGAGCTTAAGCAGCAAATAGAGATAGAACCACCTGTTGCAGGATGATACTCATACTTTGATTTTCCTCTATAAACTCGCTTGGGCAGTATGTTGTCTGCGGGGTTTTTTCTTTTTCGCTCTAACATCAATTATAACCTCACTTGTAGATTATCTGATAGCCAGATAGTGGAATGTTAACATCTTACTAACCTGTTATTGTTGTTTCCCTACGCAAAAATAACAACCGAAAATTTTAATATGGGATGGTGGCTTTTTCCAACTATCACAGTATTAAAATTTAATAATCTCATTTGAAGAAAAATATTGCTATATGTTTTCGTAAATATCAGAAACTTCAAGATTAAATTTTGTAATTATTTTGTGATTTTTAATAAAGTCAGTTATTGCAACTTAAGTTACGTAATGGCTTGTACCCATCGAAATTTGTTCTGTGTATTTTTTGTGACATGATGCCAATAACTTTCAGTTAACACGTGCATTTTATATGGTTACTGTATTGATCTTGTTTTTTGTTGGTTGTATTTTGGTTGCCATTAGGTTTTTGTTTAGGGTTAAATTGTTAATTAATTTATATTCCTTGCTTATGCATAGTATGTAAATTAACCCGTGTTTATTGTTTATAAAATGCAAGTAATAGGCTTGAAATGGGGAATCGTGTATTTATGCCATCAATATGAATGTTCATAAATACTAAAGTAAATGTAAAAATTTCATTAAAAGTTACCCATTGAAAACGATATTGTGTTACATTCTTTCCGTTTTACTGACTGGTATCTCTGTGTTTTTTTGTATACAGAATTGTGTTACTTGTTAATTATAAAGGAAATCAAACACAATAAAATTTAGCCGGATACTGCATTATGGTCAGCTAATGTTTGCTAATTAGTAAGGGGAAAATATCTTGACGGATCTGATTAACTTCATTAACAACATTCTTTGGGACAACGTATTAATATACTTGCTTCTTGGTGTTGGCCTTTACTTCACACTGCGTTCTGGTCTCATACAGCTTCGTCATTTTGGTCACATGTTTTCAGTTCTGAAAAACAGTAAAAAATCAGATAGCTCTGGTATTTCTTCTTTTCAGGCGTTATGTACCAGCCTTGCAGCTCGTGTAGGGACCGGTAACTTGGCTGGGGTCGCCATTGCAATTACTGCTGGTGGGCCAGGGGCCATTTTCTGGATGTGGGTAGTGGCATTTATCGGTATGGCAACTTCCTTTGTGGAAAGCACGCTTGCCCAGTTGTACAAGACGAAAGACGATCAAGGAAACTATCGCGGTGGCCCTGCCTATTACATGGAAAAAGGGTTGAAGAAGCGGTGGATGGGCGTGTTGTTCTCCATCTTCCTTATTATCGCGTTTGGTCTTGTATTCAATGCTGTTCAGGCAAACTCAATTGCGAAAGCGGCTAGCTATGCCTTTGATATTAAACCAATCTATGTTGGCATTGTATTGGTTATCATCAGCGGTGTGATTATCTTCGGCGGGTTGCGTTCTATCGCCCGTGTTGCTGAATTAGTTGTACCGTTCATGGCGGGGGCTTATTTATTACTGGCATTTTGGGTTGTTGGCCACAATATTGAACGTATCCCAGCCGTATTTGCATTAATTATCAAGAGTGCTTTTGGCCTTCAGGAAGCGGTAGCCGGTACATTGGGCTATGGTATTTCTCAGGCGATGATTCAAGGGGTTCAACGCGGGTTGTTTTCAAATGAAGCAGGTATGGGCTCGGCTCCAAATGCTGCGGCTTCAGCTTCACCTTATCCGCCACATCCAGCCTCTCAGGGTTATGTACAGATGCTGGGGGTATTTATGGATACCATCGTTATCTGTAGTGCAACCGCTGTCATTATTCTTTCCTCCGGGATCCTCAACGAGAATGTGACTACTATCAGCGGTATTGAGTTAACCCAGCGCGCATTGTCATCAGCAGTGGGTCATTGGGGAACAACATTCATCGCTATTGCTATCTTCTTCTTTGCCTTCACATCAATTATTGCCAACTATGCTTACGCTGAAAGCAATATGATATTCCTGGAGCGTAATCATACTGCAGGCTTATTCATTCTGCGCTTGGCGGCATTGGGTATGGTAATGTTCGGAACCTTGGCAGAAGTGCCTTTGGTCTGGAATATGGCTAACTTATCAATGGCATGCATGGCTATTGTGAACTTGATCGCCATACTCTTGCTCTCGGGGATCGCAATGAAGCTGGCGAAGGACTATAACCAGCAGAGAAAATCTAAGCAATTGCCGACATTTAACATTAAAAATTATCCGGAGCTCCAACAAGATGTTGAAAAAGGCATCTGGGATAATGAAGCGTTAAATCAGAGTGGAAAAGATAAATCCTAATATTAAGATTTAGATTTATATTCTGTTAAAAGCCGGGTATTTCAATTCGAGATACCCGGCTTTTATTTGTGCTAAAAATTAGCTTGAAAGTAAAAACATCACATTTATTTTAGTTTTATCCACTATTCTCATCTATCATATAATAATCATACATTACCTTCCCTTATATTAAATTGCTGACTGATCATGATAAGAAGATCAATAGTATTTATATTTATCGCCTTGTTGATTGGATGTTCTTATTCCCCTGAACGGGAAGACAGAAACAGTTATATTGTTGACCATTCCCATCCCTATTCAACCAATCAGGATATAGAATCGGTTAAATTCCTTGTATTACATTATACTGCGCTGAATGACAAACGTTCACTGAGAGCATTAACGGGAGGGCGTGTCAGTTCCCATTATCTCATTCCTTCCCGGCCAAAATATAAAAATAAAGAGCCTATTATTTTTCAATTGGTTTCAGAAAAACAAAGAGCTTGGCATGCGGGAGAAAGCGAGTGGGGGGGATATCAAAGTTTAAATCGCCACTCTATTGGCATTGAAATTGTTAACTGCGGATTCAAGCAAGATTTTATAAAGAAAGAGTGGTGTTTATATCATCCATCACAAATTGATGCATTGATTCGGTTGGCAAAAGATATTATCCAGCGGCACCAGATTAAGGCTGTCAACGTCATTGGTCACAGCGATATTGCTCCCCTTAGAAAAGAAGATCCAGGCCCGGTTTTCCCATGGAAGCAGCTTCATGAGCAAGGCATTGGGGCTTGGCCTGATCATACGACGGTGCATAAATATTTGGCTGGCAGGCATCCTAATGGCCTTGCATCCGTGAGTTCAATTCAGAAATTGCTGGCGCGGTATGGTTATCGGATTCCGCAAACTGGTTGGTTGGATCACGCGACTCGTAAGACGATTCAAGCCTTTCAGATGCATTTCCGCCCTTCGGATTTTAGCGGTACGCCTGATGCGGAAACAGAATCGATTGCTTTGGCTTTGATCGAAAAGTATCAACAATGATTAGCTTTTATTCTGCTGAAGCAGGTAAGGTATTTCCTTCAAGAATGTAGCGGCCGGGATTAATGGCCGCACATAAAGGTTAGTTTATGGTTCGCAATTGTAAGACTGATGTAGGGGGAGCTTAATTTCAAGCTCGATATCTGCATTTTGGCGAAAATCATAAGGTGTAATGCCATATTCTTTACGGAACATATAGGTAAAGTGAGACTGTGAGCCGAAACCGAAATCCAGGGCGATATCAAAAATGGGTAACGCACTGTTTCTCAACAGAAACACGGCCCCGGCCAGACGCCGTTGGCGGATGTATTTCCCGAGAGATATCCCAGTAACTTCTTTGAATATTTTTTGCATGTGCCAAAGTGAATAGCCAGAATAAGCAGCAAGTTCTTCAAGATGAATAACACGGCCAAGATGATTTTCTATCCATTTACTCAGTGCGCATACAAGTGCTAAGTGGTTATCTTGTGGCATTACAATTTTAAATTAGTTAAGGGTTGGAGAAGTATACACAACTTCTTTCCAAGATGACAAAATCCATGGTTATCGGGAGCAGGAATGGTTCAACGACAAAAACAATGGATTTCACGAATGAACGCTCTTCATGGTATTTGATCGCAAAGTTCACTACAACGAAATTATTCCGAGGTGGTAGAGTTAAGCGCTAAAAAATAACCGTTACTTCATGTTTAATACTGGAAAGCCTGTTTTTGTACTTGTAGCATGGAATGAACACTGTTGGCTTGATAACAAAGAATTCGAATCTGGTGCTTGTTTTATTACTCAATATTTGTTTTTTGATATTTATCTGGCAATGCTCAACCAAGCATACGTGCTAACATGCATTCTTGGTATTCATTCTTTGTAAATGATGTTTTAATATCCTTCTGATTCAAATTCACAAACTAAACACTGTGTTAAACCCGAACATATCCCCATAGTTACGGGCGTTGAACTAATTTCAGTTCGACAAACGTTGTGAAAATTGGGAGAGTGGAAAGGTTTCTGGCTCTATTTTGGTTAAAAATAACATTTAGGTTAAACGCAACACTCAGATTTAAAAACAAATAGAACAAATTTTCATGAGACGGATTATATACCCGTGGATTCCAGGCTGTAACTTGAGAAGCGGTGGGTATCAGCATCATAAGAAGAGGACAAGATGGCAGGACAACAAGAACAGCAAACTACGCTCAAACGAGGGTTAAAAAATAGGCACATTCAGCTTATCGCCCTCGGTGGTGCAGTAGGAACAGGGTTATTTTTGGGTATAGCACAAACTATCAAAATGGCAGGGCCTTCAGTGCTGCTTGGGTATGCAATTGGCGGGTTCATTGCATTTCTGATTATGCGCCAATTGGGGGAGATGGTTGTTGAAGAGCCAGTAGCAGGCTCTTTTAGCCACTTTGCTTATAAATATTGGGGAGGATTCGCCGGTTTCCTCTCTGGCTGGAATTATTGGGCGATGTTTATTCTGGTCGGTATGGCGGAATTAACGGCTGTCGGCATGTATATCCAGTATTGGTGGCCGGATGTCCCAACTTGGGTTTCTGCTGCAATATTTTTTGTACTGGTAAACCTTGTTAACCTGATTAATGTCAGAATGTATGGTGAAACCGAATTTTGGTTTTCACTCATTAAGGTCAGTGCGATCATCGGCATGATTATCTTTGGTGGTTACTTGCTGCTTAGCGGTAAAGGCGGGCCGGACGCAAGTATCACCAATTTATGGCAGCAGGGCGGCTTTATGCCAAATGGGGTTTCCGGCCTGATTATGGCAATGGCAATCATTATGTTTTCATTTGGTGGCTTGGAAACAGTAGGGATCACCGCAGCCGAAGCTGAAAACCCTGAGAAAAATATTCCTAAAGCAACCAATCAGGTTGTTTATCGCATTTTGCTGTTTTATATCGGTTCACTCGCTATTCTGCTTTCACTTTATCCGTGGGGCAAGGTTGTAGAAGGCGGTAGCCCATTTGTTTTAATCTTCCATAATCTGGACAGTTTTTGGGTAGCCAATGTATTGAATGTAGTGGTAGTTACTGCGGCACTGTCTGTATATAACAGTGGAGTGTATTGTAATAGCAGAATGCTTTATGGCTTGGCTAAGCAAGGTAATGCTCCACACTTTCTGACAAAAGTTAATAAACGCAGTGTGCCTGTTTTATCCATTGGGTTATCAGCACTGGCAACATCAATTGGAGTATTGCTTAACTATATTATGCCCGGCAAGGCATTTGAATTATTGATGGCGTTGGTGGTAACAACGTTGGTCATCAACTGGATTATGATTTGCCTTGCTCATTTGAAGTTCCGTCAGGCTAAGAACAAAGAAGGCGTCACAACCAAGTTCCAGGCATTGTGGTATCCATTTGGCAACTATTTATGCCTGCTATTCCTTGCATTTATCCTCATCATTATTTTTATGATGCCACCAATTCGCATTTCAGTTATTTTGATGCCATTCTGGATTGCCCTATTATGGGTGGGCTATCAGGTAGCGAAATCGAAAAAAGAGTATAAGCAAAAGAATTAATTCATTGAAAATATTTTTCAGCCGGGCATTATACCCGGCTGATTATTTTTGTATTGCTGTAGTATAAATCTAAAAGTACGCGGCTGTTGTTGTATTGCTTTAGTTTTGTTTGCCACATTTTAATCATTGACAATGATTAAAATACTATCTGATTGCGAGTAAATAAAACCTCTGTGATATAAATATATTATTCAATTTAATTATAACTGAATAATATTTAATAAAAGCTCAACAAAAATTAATCCGGTCAGGCACAGAGCGATTATATTACATGCGAGTAAGGCTTACGTTAAATCAGCCTTAATTTAGCATTGAAAAAGAAGTTTCTGAGAGTTTACAACACGCTGCGTTACTCCATAACTGGCGTAATAAACAGAGTTTCATATTAAACTAATTAAATTTGTTTCTTGAGGTTAAAATTTTATTTTTACATTAATTCATATTGTTATATAACTTAAAAGTTTTTGAGTAATTTTAAATTAGAATAGAGATTAGCATTTTCAAATTTGTGCGTTGGCTCCAGCACCTGAAAAAAATGGCTTGCGATTATATAAAGAGTATGTGATAAAACACATGGGTAAACGAAGTACTGTTCTGTTAATAAATAACAGCAACGAATACTGGTTTGTTTATATTTATGCCAATCGGCGATTAAAGTGATTCAAAGGAAATTTTTGAAATGGCAAAAATCACTGGTACTGTGAAGTGGTTCAACGAGTCTAAAGGTTTTGGTTTTATTACTCCAGCTGATGGCAGCAAAGATGTATTTGTACATTTTTCTGCGATTATGAAAGATGGTTTTAAAACATTATCCGAAGGCCAGCAAGTTGAGTTTGAAATTCAGGATGGCCCTAAAGGTCCTGCTGCTGCAAACGTTACAGCTTTATAGTAATAAATTTATTTTGGCTGGTATTTAATTACTGACCAAATATACTTATCGTCAACTTGGTTTTATTATTTGACGATAACATATTGCAAATATCACTCTATTGGGATACTAATAGAGTGATTTTTATTTTGACTCGGGGCGTTCTTGATTGGACTGAGAAGTACCCGTATTACCTGATCTGGATAATGCCAGCGTAGGGAAGTCATGGTATCCCCCTGATTTTGATACCCGCTTTTCTTTTGCTGGTGAATAGGAGTCACCATCATGAGAATTAACTCACTGACTATCGCAGGAACAGATCCCAGCGGTGGTGCCGGTATCCAAGCTGATTTAAAAACTTTCTCTGCACTTGGTGCTTATGGAACCTCTGTTATAACTGCATTGGTTGCCCAAAACACAATGGGAGTGCAATCAGTTTATGATATTGACCCTCTCTTTGTTGCTGCCCAGCTAGATTCTGTGTTGTCAGATGTCAGGATAGACAGTGCCAAAATTGGTATGTTATCCAATTCTGCCAATATTGCGGTAGTTGCTGAATCATTGAATCGTTATTCTGTCCCCCACATTGTATTGGATACCGTCATGGTGGCAAAAAGTGGCGACCACTTGTTATCACCGGAAGCGATTGCAGTTATGGTTGAAAAATTATTGCCATCTGTCTCTTTAATCACGCCAAACTTACCGGAAGCCGCCGCGATATTAAGATGCAATCTCGCAGAGAAAGAAGACGAAATGCTGCGACAGGGGCGGGCATTACTCTCTCTGGGATGCCCGGCAGTCTTATTGAAAGGCGGGCATTTAATCAATGAAGAAAGCCCTGATTGGCTTTTTACTGCGGAAGGAGAGTGGCGCTTCACTGTACCCAGAGTGAATACTCGTCATACGCACGGCACAGGTTGTACATTATCGGCGGCTCTTGCTGCTTTACGTCCACATTATTCTGATTGGCAGAGTACATTACCTGCAGCAAAAACATATTTGCAAAACGCGTTGGTACAGGCGGACACGCTGGAAGTCGGGCAGGGAATTGGGCCTGTGCATCATTTTCATCAATGGTG
This sequence comes from Xenorhabdus santafensis, assembly GCF_033949405.1. Lineage (NCBI taxonomy): Bacteria > Pseudomonadati > Pseudomonadota > Gammaproteobacteria > Enterobacterales > Morganellaceae > Xenorhabdus > Xenorhabdus santafensis. Next base: position 28,495 of record NZ_VCDN01000036.1, read on the forward strand.
GTAAGTAACAAGGATGAACAGTAATAAAAGCGAAGTGAAGAAAATGGACGGCTTTAGGTGAAGCTGAGGGGCGATAAGTAAGATAGCGATAACTGAGGTGGGCAATGAATTAAGATAATGGCGCCGTTATCGAATAATGGGGGATACAGCCTGTATCCCCACATTGAAATACGATGGCTCAAATCATTTGAATAGGCGATTTAGGCGATAGTAACTTTTTTATCGAGGTAAACATCCTGAACCGAGTTAATTAACTCGATACCTTCTTTCATCGATTTCTTGAACGCCTTGCGGCCAAGGATCAAGCCCATGCCTCCGGCACGCTTATTGATAACCGCAGTACGGACGGAATCACTCAAATCATTGTCTCCGGAAGCACCACCAGAATTAATTAACCCAGCGCGCCCCATATAGCAGTTAGCAAGTTGATAGCGGACCAAATCAATAGGATGCTCAGTGGTCAGATTGCTGTAAACACGCTTATCAGTGTGCCCAAACCCGATGGCAGTAAAACCACCATTGGTTTCTGCCATTTTCTGCTTAACAATATCGGCACCTATCGTTGCTGCCAGATGATTTGCCTGGCCTGTTAAATCAGCACTGGTGTGGTAATCGACGCCATCTTTCTTGAATGCTGAATTGCGCAGATATGCCCACAATACGGTAACCATACCCAACTCATGAGCACGTTCGAAAGCGGCTGAAATTTCTTCTATCTGGCGGCGTGATTCAGGTGAGCCATAATAGATAGTTGCTCCAACAGCAACAGCACCCATATCAAATGCTTGCTCAACACTGGCGTACAATGTTTGGTCATACTGGGCGGGATAGGTCAACGTTTCATTGTGATTGAGCTTCACCAAAAACGGGATCTTATGGGCATAACGACGAGAAACTGACGCCAGTACCCCATAAGTTGAAGCAACACAGTTACAACCTGCCTCGATGGCCAGTTCCACGATATTTTTCGGATCGAAATAAAGGGGATTGGCGGCAAATGATGCGCTGGCAGAGTGCTCGACACCCTGATCTACCGGCAAAATTGAGAGATAACCGGTTCCTGCCAGACGGCCATGATTCAGCAAGGTTTGCATGGAACGCAGGACAGTATTGGGGCGATTATTGTCGATCATTACTCTATCAACAAAATCGGTGCCTGGAAGATAGAGGTTTTCACGTGGAATGGTACTGCATTGGTGTTGCAACAAACTTTCTGCGTCTTTTCCTAACAACTTAGCAATATCAGTCATGATTAACTCCAGTTTGCAAAAGGCGCTATTGATTGTTGTTGATATTGGCATGAATCACAAGGTGAGTAGAGAGGTAAGCCGCGGTGGATCGCTTCAGTTTGTGATATCCCCGCCATCTTTCAAGTTGCTCCTTTGCTGGCTGCACTTTTTCATCACATTCTAGCTGTTTGGACACACCCCGAAATTCATCAAATATCTCGGGTAATGAGTTGTTAAAATTCAATCTGTTTTTTTAGGGTAAAGTAAAGAAAATTTATCAGATATGAGAAGAAATAAATATTTGGTTATTCATGAATTGAATATTTTGGTGTTATTTTCTTAAATTTTCCTTCATTAAATTGAATAAATATTCATATTATTTATTGTTACATTAATTTATCATCAATAATAAGTGAAGATATTGTTGCCGCCGAAAAAAAATACAATAAAAGAATAAAAAAACATTAAAGACATTTATTTTTTCTGGGGTAAGGCAATCGATTAACTGGTTGAATTTAAGGCATTTTTATATTTTATACATAAAAGAAAAGGCCAGCCCAAGGGAGATTGAGCTAGCCAAGGAGGTGGTTCCTAGTCTTACAGTAAAACTTTTTTAGTTCTTAATTTTCAGAACCGATAATACGAGAAATAAAATAGCATTGATGTGATCTGTTTCTAAAAAAACAGATCAATTTCTTTAAAATCTAATTTCAAATTACTTTGCTTGTAATTTTTGCGGATGAGGAGTTCGAGTATTACCATCTTTTAAATTGCGAATGAGTAAAGCATAGTTCAACTCAATTTCCTCCGGAATGGAGAGATAAACGATATGCCCATCACCCGGAGCAACATCCACAGCCTGACCTTTTTTATTTGTCATCGATTCTAACGTAAAGTTAATGTTACCTGATGGAGTCATGAGTTCCAGATTATCTCCGACAAGAAACTTATTCTTCACGGCAACTTCAGCCAACCCATTGACTCGCTTGCCCGTAAACTCCCCGACAAATTGCTGGGAATCTGACACAGAATAACCATATTCATAAGTTTGGTAGGCATCATGGGTATGACGGCGCAGAAAACCTTCGGTATAACCGCGATGTGCAAGACCTTCCAGTGTTGTCATCAACGTTGGGTCGAAAGGTTTTCCGGCAACGGCATCGTCAATGGCGCGGCGATATACTTGGGCAGTGCGAGCACAATAATAGAAAGATTTTGTACGGCCTTCAATTTTCAGGGAATGAACTCCCATTTCTGTCAATCTTTCTACGTGTTCAATGGCACGCAGATCTTTTGAATTCATGATATAAGTACCATGCTCATCTTCAAATGCTGACATATATTCGCCTGGGCGCTTGGCTTCTTCAATCATAAATACTTTGTCTGTTGGTTCGCCTTGACCTAAAGTTGGTTCAATATTTTTGACCGGAATAGGGTTATGCATATGAACAATATTCCCGACTGTATCTTCCTTGCCTTCCTGCACATTATATTCCCAGCGGCAGGCATTTGTGCAGGTTCCTTGATTGGGGTCACGCTTGTTGATATAGCCTGATAGCAGGCAGCGGCCAGAATAAGCCATACAGAGCGCACCGTGGACAAAAACCTCCAGCTCCATATCCGGCACTTGCTGGCGGATTTCGGCGATTTCTTCCAATGATAGCTCACGGGAAAGAATGACACGGGTCAATCCCATTTGCCGCCAGAATTTTACTGTAGCCCAGTTGACAGCATTAGCCTGAACGGAAAGATGAATATCCATCTCCGGAAATGCTTCACGTACCATCATAATCAAGCCCGGATCGGACATAATCAGCGCATCAGGCCCCATTTCCACGACAGGTTTCAAATCCCGGATAAATGTTTTTAGCTTGGCGTTATGCGGCGCGATATTGACGACAACATAAAAACGCTTACCTAATTCGTGAGCTTCTTTAATGCCTTGAGCCAAGGTTTCATGATTAAATTCATTATTGCGGACACGCAGGCTATAACGGGGCTGCCCTGCATAAATGGCATCGGCACCATAGGCGAATGCGTAGCGCATATTTTTCAAAGAGCCGGCGGGAGAAAGTAATTCTGGCGTAAACATATATTAGCGTTCTCAGTCTGAGTTCAAGTCAGCCCTTAACCTTTCATCATTATCATTGCTAAATCATTACTAAGAATAAGGGTAAGGCAAAGGAGAGGATTTTAGCGCTTATTCCACCATTAGCACAAATGGATATTATTGGTCGAATGATTAAGCCGGTTTCTATTTAAATTATTATTTCTTCCCCTGTTCCGGAGCGTTGCGTGCCGTGCCATGAAATGGAAAAGATTGAAGATTCAGATAGATGTGGACTGTGATTAATTCTGTGACTGAAAAAGAAAGCGCCGTCGATGCGGCGCGTGGGATTAGCTATTTTTGGTCAGATCATGAATTTTTTCCGTTGGCCCAATTTTTATCACAGATTGCATGCATTTTTTCAGGCTCTCTTCATTAGCGTAGAATTCACTGACGCCAATAATCTGATGATTGCGGGCTTTCAGGACGAAATAAGACTTACCTGCCTTATTTTTTCTCACCTCATGACGTTTTTTGTCAGGGGCGTTGACCTGAACTGAATGGATGCCTTTATTGGCCGCAGCTTTGGTTGTATACATTTCGCTGTTGAGAATAATGTCACCATTTGCTGCCACCAGATGAAAATAAAATTGCCCGTTCTTTGCTTTCTTAAGATCATAATGCCCTGTAGCCATAAGAAAATCTCCTGATTGGGTAATTACCAGCTTAAGTTTAGCTTGAATTTTGTACAATGCAGGATGAAAACAATGAAATTTACCCGGTGCACGGTAAAATCGCATTTTTCAGGCCCAAAAGGGGGACGATATTATATCAAACGGCAGATTTCAGCTTCCCAACGGTAACCCAATCCATAAATCGAACGTATAAATGATTTATCTTCATCTAATTGTTCTAATTTTCTGCGTAAATTTTTAATATGGCTATCGATAGTGCGATCATTAACAATACGGTGATCGTTATAAAGATTATTCAACAATTGATCACGGGTGAAGACGCGTCCCGGCTGACTGGCCATAATTTTCAACAGGCGAAATTCAACGGGCGTCAGCTCAAGTACGTGTTCAAGATAACGCGCCTGAAAGTGATTTTCATCAATGCTCAGTGCGCCTTGCTCACTGATAATATCTTTGGGGCGATAGCAGCGGCGCAGGATTGTTTTTACTCTGGCCACTATTTCCCGTGGGCTATAAGGTTTGCAAATATAATCATCCGCACCGATTTCCAACCCAAGTAATCGATCAATTTCTTCTGTCTTGGCCGTCATCATGATAATGGGAATATCTGAAAACTTGCGGATTTCCCGGCAGATCGATAATCCATCAAGGCCGGGCAGCATCAGATCAAGCAAAATAATATGAGGCTGGTGTTTTTGGACATGAGCAATAACTTCATCACCGCGTTTCAACCATTGAGCCTGATAATCTGCTGATTGCAGATAATCAACCAGTAGCTGCCCTAACTTTGGTTCATCTTCAACAATTAAGACTGTGTATTGTGTAAAATATGTGCTCATTGTGCTTCTATTCTAGAAGATTTCATCAACGGTAATTCTACGTGAATTTGAATACCGCCTAAAGGTGATCTTTCTGCCCGGATAGTGCCATTATGCGCTTCGACAATGTTATAGCAAATAGCCAGCCCTAACCCCGAACCTCCGCTTGTGCGGTTGCGTGAGGACTCACAACGGTAAAAACGTTCAAAAACGTGCTGGCATTGTTCAGTGGTTGGGCCGGGGGCGCTATCTTGTAAACTCAATACCCATTTCTGCGGTGTTGAATAGCATTGGATAATCACTTTTCCGTATTCATCGGTATAGCGCAGGCTATTTTCCAGTAAATTTTGAAATAACTGTATCAGCCTGTCTGGATCTGCAAATAGTATCCCGTCTTCTTTTAAGTCTAATTTCAACGTGATGTGCTTATCAGTAAAACGGTTGTGGTAATGTGCCACGGAAATTTGCAGCAACTGGCTGGCATTAACCGGCTCTTTTCTGTAAGTCAGAGAGCCTCGATCGGAAAGGGACAATAAATGCAGATCACTGACCAGTTTTGTCAGGGTTGTGACTTCGGCCAGCAGGGAATGAATAGTTTCCGGTGAAGGCTTGCGTACACCATCTTGCAAAGCTTCTAACTCACCGCGCAATACCGAAAGCGGGGTTCGTAATTCATGGGAAATATCCGCCATGTAATCACGGCGCATTTGTTCATTTTTTTCCAGCGTACTGGCCAGTTGGTTAAAATCCGTCGCCAATTTCCCTATTTCATCCTTGCTGGATGGAACGACTCGCACACTAAAATCACCCGCAGCGAGTTTATGAGTCCCTTCTACTAACCGTTTAACGGGGCGCAGCAGCCCACGGGAAAGGAGAAAGGTGGCAATTAATGCCAGCAAGGTTGAAAGCCCGGCGATTACCCAACTGGTAAATTGTTGTTGATGGGCAAAACTGATATCTGCCTGACTGGTCATTTTATCTGAGGCACTGACAATGACCCAACCAACGGTATTTCCTCGGTAGCTGACTGGCTTGCGGTAACTCTCTGAGGGCATATCCCCGGGATGGCCTACCAAACGCTTCATTTGAGCGTCGACAACCCAAAATTGAGTGCGCCAGCCGCGGGGCGGTGGCCCCTGATGGCTGTCATTATTTTGTTCAATGGTACGGATGATTTGGAAAATCATCCGATCATTTGCCGTCAAAAAATTCCAATTACCGTTCTGCTGGTATTGTTCTTCCAAGGCTTCTGCCAGCATACTTGCACGCATCTGGCTATTTTGTTTGATATAGCCGATAAAACCATGCTGAAAACTGAGGTTCACCCCCCAGTGCATCGTTATCAGAACCAGCATGCAAGTCGCAAAAATTGCCAGAAACAATTTACTGCTGATGCCTGTTTTTATCATGAATTTCATGACAATTTAGCTGCCTTGGCTTGTGCCCGTGCTGCCCGCCAGTGGTTCCACTTTTCCCGTAATCTATCAAAAGAGATATACACTACGGGCGTTGTATACAGTGTGAGAAGCTGGCTCATTACCAACCCGCCAACAATGGTAATCCCCAAAGGGAAACGCAATTCAGCGCCATCGCCATTGCTCAATACCAAAGGTAAAGCACCGAATATGGCTGAAAGTGTTGTCATCATGATGGGGCGGAATCGCAATAAACTGGCCCGGAATATGGCATCTCGGGCGCTGAGCTTACCGTTGCGCTGGGCTTCAAGGGCGAAATCCACCATGATAATGGCGTTTTTCTTGACGATTCCCACCAGCAGCATAATTCCTATCATAGCGATCAGGCTAAATGGCGTATTGAATAATTCTAATGCCAGTAATGCCCCTATACCTGCAGACGGCAGGGTAGAGAGGATAGTCAACGGATGAATATAACTTTCATACAGTATGCCCAAAACCAGATAAACAGTGACAATAGCGGCGAGGATAACCATCAATTGTGTGTTTTCGCTATTTTTGAAATCTTGCGCAGTGCCTGCGAAAGAGCTGCGAACTGAAGAGGGGACACCCAGCTCTGTCATGGTTCGTTCTATCGCGCTGATTGCTTGGGACAGCGTATAGCCCGGTGCAACGTCAAAAGCAATTTCGGAAGATGCTGAAAGCCCTTGATGAGAAACGTCCAGCGGCGCACTGGCGGGATACCACTGCGCAAAATAGGATAGTGGAATGCGTTTGCCTTGCGCGTTGATAACAAACATTTTCTCCAATGCAGTCGGATCTTGGTTATATTGCGGGGCAACTTCCATGACCACTTTGTACTGATTCAATGGTTGGTAAATGGTCGAAATTGGCTGTTGCCCAAAGGCATTGTTCAGTAAACTATTCGCGTCAGAAACGCTGATTCCCAGGCGCGCCATAACATCGCGATCATAGGTAATTGCTATTTCGGTGCCTTGAGCGTCTTCAGCATCTTTAGAATTAACATCCACCAGTATTGGCAGTTTTGCCAAGGCTTTCTTGATTATCGGGCTCCATTTGCGTAATTCACCGGCATCATCGGACAGCAGATCGAACTGGTATGCCGATCTTGATCCTCCCCCACCGCCAGAGCTGAGATCTTGAACCGGAAATAAATACAGACGTGCACCGGCTTCATTGTTTAGTTTGCCTCTTAAACGTGTGATGACTTGCTGGATACTTTCATTACGCTCATCCAGCGGTTTTAGGGAAACAAACATAAGACCCGTGTTGGTACTGGTACTGCCACCGCCGGTAAACCCCACAACATTATCTACCGTCGGATCAGCATCAACGATTTGCATAAAGCTTTTCAATTTTTCCCGCATCGACTGAAATGAGATACTTTGGTCAGCGGCAATAAAGCCCAGCATTTTCCCCGTATCTTGTTGAGGGAAAAAGGCCTTGGGAATACTGATATAAAGCCAGATATTCAGGGCAACAATGCCAACCAAAGTTAACAGTACCCAGCGGGTATGGTTGAGTATCCATTTCAATGAACGCCCATAGCCTTGCTGAATTTTCAACAATACCTTACCGAATCCTCGAATTTGTCTCTGCGTCTTTTCTGGTGATGATTTAAGCAAATGCCCACACATCATCGGGGTCAGCGTCAAGGAAACAAATAGCGAAATACCGATGGCCGTGGCGAGGGTGACGGCAAAATCCCGGAACAGTCGACCGAGGAATTCATCAATCAAGGCGAGTGGGATAAAAACGGCGACAAGGGACAGGCTCATGGCAAGTACCGTGAACCCAACTTCCCGCACCCCTTTGAGAGCAGCTTGCATGGGTTTCAGGCCAGCATCGATATGACGGGAAATATTTTCCAGCACAACGATGGCATCATCGACAACAAACCCTGTGGCAATAGTCAAGGCCATCAGGGAAAGGTTATTTAAGCTGAAGCCACATAAGTACATCGCGGTAAAGGTGCCAATAAGAGAGACAGGCACTGCGATTGCCGGAATGAGAGTTGCCCGGCCTGAGCGCAAGAACAGAAACACAACCAGAATGACCAAAGCAACAGCAATCGCGAGAGCACGCTCCACTTCTTGCAGGGAAGCACGAATAGCCGGAGAGCGATCTTGGGAAATGTTCAGATGAATACCGGCTGGTAGTGAATCTTGCAAGGCTGGGAGTTGATCACGAATGCGTTGAACCGTTGCAATGATATTCGCACTTGTTTCACGGCGAATAATGATAACGATTGCCGATTTATTGCCGGACATGGCTGCGGCCCGGGTATCTTCGACAGAATGTTTAACTTCAGCGACGTCCTGCAAACGGACGGGGGCACCGTTATTGTAGTGCACAATAACAGAGCGGTAGCTGTCTGCGGTTTTCAATTCATCATTGGTGTGCAGTTGCCAGCTTTGTTTATCGGAATCCAAGTAACCCGTCGGGCTCCGGACATTCGCTCTGCTGATGGCATTGCCGACATCATTGAGAGAAACGCCTTGGTTGAAGAGGGCATTGGGATTCAGCTCAACGCGTACCGCCGGTAACGAACTCCCGCTAACGCTGGCGGTACTGACACCTTCTACCTGAGAAAGTTTTTGAGCCAGTTTGGTGGATGCGAGATCATAAAGTTGCCCTTCACTATAACTATTGGACGTTAAGGTCAAAATCATGATGGGGGCAGCTGACATATTCGCTTTATGATATGTCGGCTTGCTTGGCATGCCGGAAGGCAACAAGCTTTGGGCAGCATTGATGGCCGCCTGAACATCCCGCGCTGCTCCATTGATATCCCGGTTGAGGTCAAATTCCAGATAAATAAATGAGGAGCCTAGGGAGCTTGTGGAAAACATCTCTTTCACGCCCGCAATTTTGCCTAACGCCCGTTCTAAAGGTGTGGTGACGGAAGATGCTATGGTTTCTGGTGATGCGCCGGGCATGGAAGCTTGGACGGTGATAACGGGATAATCCACGTTTGGCAGTGGCGACACGGGCAGCAGAGTAAAACTGAGTGCACCACACAGCGTGATGGCAAGACTCAATAATGTTGTGGCAACCGGCCGCCGGATAAAAAGTGCAAAAAATTTCACAGCGGCTCCTGATGATTTACAGAGGTTTTATCAAGCTGCTCATTCTTGTCATTCTGTTGACGGCCTTTTTTGTAATAATGCGCTAACCTATCAAACAGTAGATAGATAACCGGCGTCGTGAACAAGGTCAGAATTTGGCTCATGATCAGCCCGCCCACCATGCTGACTCCCAATGGTCGCCGCAGTTCTGCACCAATGCCGGTACTTAGCATCAGTGGCAGTGCGCCCAAGAGTGCTGCCATGGTTGTCATCAATATGGGCCTGAAACGTAACAGACAGGCTTGATAAATGGCATCATAGGGTGACATGCCTTTTTCGCGCTCTGCCGCCAGCGCAAAATCGATCATCATGATGGCATTTTTCTTCACAATGCCTATCAGGAGAATGATCCCAATGATGGCAATAATATCCAATTCATAATTGCCTATCATTAATGCCAGCAATGCTCCAACACCCGCAGTAGGCAACGTGGACAAGATGGTGACGGGATGAATAAAACTTTCATACAGGATACCGAGCACAATATACATAGCGACAACTGCGGCCAAGATCAGCCAGAGTGTATTGCTGAGCGCATCCTGGAACGCTAAGGTTGCCCCTTGGAACTGAGTGATAATGTCTTTTGGCATCTGGATCGCCCGCTCAGTTTCTTTAACGGCATTGACTGCCTGTTCAAGGGACGAATGTTTTGCAACATTGAATGAGAAAGTGGCCGAAGGAAACTGTTGCAGGTTATTAATGGACAGATTACCCAGCCGTTGTTCAACGGTCGCAATTGCATTAAGCGGCACCATTTTGCCATCTTTGCCCCTCAGATAAAGATTGTTGAGGGCATCCAAGCCTGATGAATTCTCTGTATCTTGTTCAAGGATCACTCGGTACTGATTTGATTGAGTGTAAATGGTTGAAATCAGACGCTGGCCGAATGCGTCATACAAGGCATTATCCACGGCGAACATTGTAATCCCCAAACGGCTGGCCATATCTCGATTGACATTGAGATATGCTACCAGCCCCTGATTTTGCCAATCGTTGCCGATATCAGCCAATTCTGGGCGTTGTTTCAGGGCATGCTGCAATTTAGGCACCCAGGTGCTGAGTTCATCAAGGGATGTGGCCTGCAATGTAAATTGGTACTGCGTGCGGGAGACTTGTGTATCAATCGTCAAGTCTTGGGTCGGTTGCAGATACAGTTTGACGTCAGGTACACCAGCAATGCTGGCCTGCAAGCGTGGGATAACTTCATCTATGCGTTGGGCTCGTTGATTGAGGGGTTTCAGTGTAATTTGCACGCGCGCGTTGTTTAATGTTGGGTTATGGCCGTCAACACCTACAAAGGTTGTAATATTTTCCACAGCAGGATCTTTCAGCAATAGCGCGGTAACCTGCTGTTGTTTATCTGCCATAGCGTGGAATGAAATGGATTGCGGCGCTTCAAGTGTGCCCTGAATCAATCCATTGTCTTGCAAAGGGAAAAAGCCTTTCGGGATCATGATATAGAGTAGGGCGGTCAGAACCATTGTTCCGAATGCAACACCTAATGTCAGCCAAGGGTGGTTCAATACCCGTTTCAGAAAGACCGCATATATCGCAATCATGCGTTCAAAAAAACGTTCGCAGGCCTGTTCGAAGCGGTTATGTTTGATATCTGCTTCTGATTTAAGCATTCGTGCGCACATCATTGGCGTTAGTGTCAATGACACGACAGCGGAAATTAAAATGGCGACGGCGAGAGTAATGGCAAATTCGCGGAAGAGACGGCCGACAATATCGCCCATGAACAGCAATGGGATCAAAACGGCAATCAATGAGAAGGTCAGGGAAATAATGGTAAAGCCGATTTCCCCGGCACCTTTCAATGCGGCTGCCAGCGGTTTTTCTCCTCGTTCGATATAACGGGAAATATTCTCGATAACGACAATGGCATCATCCACGACAAAGCCGGTTGCGATGGTCAATGCCATTAACGTGAGGTTATTGACGGAAAAACCGCAGAAATACATCACGGCGAATGTACCCACCAGAGAAAGAGGGACGGCAATACTTGGGATCAGGGTTGCGGTGGTATTGCGCAAAAACAGGTAAATAACCATAACAACCAGTGCAATAGCCAGCAGTAGTTCAAATTGAACATCCTTGACCGAGCTACGAATAGTCTCGGTTCTGTCGGTCAAAACATCGACTTTGACGGATTTAGGCAGGCTGCCAATCAATTCTGGCAGCATGGCGCGAATATTGTCTGTTGTTTCGATAACATTCGCACCGGGTTGACGTTGGACATTGATGACGATGGCGGGTTTTTCATTGGCCCATGCCCCCAGCTTGTTATTTTCCGCCCCTTGCTCAATGGTAGCTACATCACGTAAGCGAACCGGGGCGCCATTTTTGTAGGCCACGATGAGTTTGCGATAATCATCAATGGATTTCATCTGGTCGTTGGATGAAATGGTGATTGAGCGTGTCGGCCCATCAAAACTGCCTTTTGGTGAATTGACATTGGCTCTAGCGATGACATCGCGGATCACATCACTATCCAATCCTTGGGCGGCGATGGCTTGTGCGTTCAATTTCACACGCACAGCAGGGCGTTGCCCGCCAGCCAGTGTCGCCAAACCAACACCACTGACCTGAGAGATACGTTGGGCCACGCGGGTTTCCACCATATCCTGCACTTGAGTCATGGTTTGGGCGTCGGAAGTGACCGCCAGCGTTAAAATCGGCGGATCAGCCGGATTGACCTTGCTGTAAATCGGCGGATAGGGTAAATCTCCCGGTAAAAGGTTGTCAGCAGCATTTATCGCAGCCTGCACATCTTGCTCTGCTATATCAAGCGGCAGTGAAAGTTGGAAAACCAGAGTAATGACCGAAGCGCCGCCGGAACTTCTGGATGACATTTGTTTCAAGCCGGACATTTTTCCGAATCGGCGCTCCAATGGTGCTGTCACGGCAGATGCCATCACATCTGGGCTGGCTCCGGGATACAGAGTAACGACTTGAATTGTAGGGTAATCCACTTGAGGCAAGGCAGAAACGGGCAACATTCGATAACCGATGATCCCTGCCAGCAAGATAGCAAACATAAACAGCGTCGTGGCAACGGGGCGCAGTATAAACAGGCGGGATGGCCCTCCGCCTGTTATTGGCGAATCAGATTGCATTACGGATTCTCCACGCCATTGTTTGACTGGCTGCCTGATTGATCCAAGCTCTTCTTGTTACTGTCAGCATCAAGTGAGGCAATTGACAAAGGTTTAACGATTTCGACCTTGGTGCCTTCAGTCAGTTGGTCGATGCCGTCGGTGACAACGCGTTCACCGGCTGAAACACCGCTGTTGATGACAGCAAGCTGGCTATTTTGCAGCCCCACAATAACTTTATTTTTGCTGACCTTATTATCTTTATCGACTTTCCAGACAAAATTACCGCTATTCCCCATTTGCAACCCCGCTTTCGGGATCACGACAGCATTCTGCAATGTATTGACTTTAATCTGAACATTGACGAACTGATTGGGAAAAAGTGCATTGTCTTGATTATTGAATTGGGCCTTCATTTTGATTGTGCCTGTCGTAACATCAATCTGATTATCAATGCTGAGCAGTTTGCCTTGTGCCAGTTGTTGCTGATTATTGCGATCCCATGCACTGACGTTGACGTCTTTGTTATTTTTCTGGGCGTTCAGCACTGCCCTGATATCATTTTCTGGCAGGGAAAACAGCACATCAATGGGATCAACTTGTGTAATCACTACAATTGGCGTTCCACCCCCGGCAGAGACATAGTTGCCGACATCAATCTTCTTTAACCCGGCTCGGCCGGAAATTGGCGCAGTAACACGGCTATAGGCCAATTTCAGTTTCGCATCGTCAATATCTGCTTGATCGGCTTTCAGGCTGGCTTCGCTCTCGCGAACCAATGAAATCTGCTTATCCAGATCTTGCTGCTTGACCAATTTATTTTTTACCAATTGCTGAACGCGACTTAAATTTTGTTTGGCATAGGTCAATGTTGCCAGATCTTTGGCATATTGCCCCTGTGCTTTTGCCAATTTAATCTGGAAAGAGCGGGGATCAATTTCCGCCAGCAAATCCCCTTTTTTGACATATTGACCTTCATTGAAATGCAGAGCTACCAATTGGCCTTCTACGAGGCTGGTGATGTTTGCGATATTTGTTGCTTGAACTGTCCCCAGACCACTTAAATAGTGTGGGACAGATTTTATTTCAGCCGTTGCTACCTGCACAGGAGGGGTAGCTGGATTGCCTGCGCTTTGCTTTGCCCCAGGGGTCTGGGCCTTATCTGATGGTGCACCGAAGTGTTTCCAAGCAAAGAAAATCGCAGCAACGATCACGGCCAGCACCGCAGCGAGTCGGAAAAAGTAGGAACGGCTTTTGTTATTCATTAGCTCGACATTCTCTCAATATTGTGACGAAATGTTGTGATAATAGGCAGTCATGCCACATCTAATACCAAATAAGTAGATACAGCATTTATTATTAGTGTATACAGTCAAAATTAGCCAATGATGAAGAAAATATGGAGCTTATGTCAAAAAGATAATGTTTTGGAAAGTGATTCCATTTAGATTTTGTGATGAATAATCCAATATTTCATGAAAAATTATGTTAAGAGTTTTGCCGCTTCTTCTTTTCAGTTGTCATTCCCGGAGGGCTAATCACGATTGGCAATGCTGGAAATTCAATCAACATGCGCTATTAATTATGCTTGGGCTGTCAAAAGCCGAGGATTGTGTTTTTTGTGATCCATATTGTGGTTCAATTGCGCTAAATCAGGATAGAGTGATTCCACTTTGTTATCCAATTCATTCTTTTTTACTTCATTCTGTTTCTTTATTTTCACCATAAAACCATTTTCTCCAATACCTTATTGCTGACATCTTTGTTCTTTACATCTTGCTACTGGCATTAACCTATATTTCAAGCACCTATAAATAAGGGAGCATGAATATGACATTCCGCTACATTGCTATAGATTGGGGCTCCACAAATCTGCGTTGCTGGCTTTTCGATGATGATGTCTGTTTGGAAAGCCGCCAATCAGAGGCTGGTGTTACAAAGCTGAAAGGTGTTTCACCAAGGGCGGTGTTAGCTGAAATCACAGCAGGCTGGCGAGATGACTCTGACACGCCGGTCATTATGGCTGGCATGATAGGCAGCAATGCGGGATGGAAAATCGCACCTTATTTGCCGTGTCCTGTAGCTTTTGGTGCAATAGGCCGGCAATTAATGCCAGTGGCTGCACAGGTCTGGATTATCCCCGGCTTGAGCGTTGAACATGAAGACAACCTCAACGTGATGAGAGGGGAAGAAACACAACTTCTCGGTGCTTTTTACCTTGCCCAATCTTCCTTGTATGTCATGCCGGGCACTCATTGCAAATGGGTAACGGCAGACCGCTCAAATATTCTGGATTTTCGTACTGTGATGACCGGAGAATTGCATCATCTTTTATTGCAGCACTCTCTTGTCGGGATAGGTTTGCCCGCACAACAATCCGATGTCGGTACATTTAATTCAGGGTTATTGCGCGGTATTGAATATCCTGCTTTGTTGCCACAACTGTTTGAAGTTCGGGCTGCTCATGTTTTAAAAGCATTGCCTGCTGAGTTTATCAGTGAATTTTTGTCCGGATTGCTGATTGGTAATGAAGTGGCAACCATGACGAAACAGCTTGCTTGTGGCACAAATCTATCTTCTCAAGCACAACCTATCACTATCGTGGCGGAGCCTAATCTGGCAGCCCGTTATCAGGCTGCATTTAACTATTTCCAATTACCAACCCAGTTAATTGAGGGGGATGTGGCATTTCTCGCAGGCATAAGGAATATTGCATATGAACTGGCAAACTAATCTTCCCTTTATTGCCATTTTGCGCAGTATCACGTCTACAGAAATCTTTCTTCATATTGATGTCTTGCTTGAAGCTAGGTTTGATTCCGTTGAAATCCCACTTAACTCAATAAGAGGTAAGGCAATGAAAATTACTAAACTTACAACGTATCGCTTACCTCCGCGGTGGATGTTTTTGAAAATGGAAACAGACGATGGGGTTGTTGGTTGGGGAGAACCCACTGTTGAAGGGCGGACGCGCACAGTTGAAATGGCCGTTCATGAATTGGGGGAATATCTTATTGGTCAGGATCCGGCCAGAATCAACGATTTGTGGCAAGTAATGTACCGAAGCAGTTTTTATCGGGGCGGGCCTGTTTTGATGAGTGCGATTGCCGGAATCGATCAGGCTCTCTGGGATATCAAAGGCAAAGTTTTAAAGGCACCAGTTTGGCAACTGCTTGGGGGCTTGGTGAGGGACAAAATCAAAGCGTACAGTTGGATAGGGGGAGATCGTCCGGCGGAAGTCATTGCGGGTATAGAAAACCTGCGCACAATAGGCTTTGATACTTTCAAGCTAAATGGTTGCGGGGAGTTGGAAATTATAGATACCACGCGGAAAGTGGATACTGCTGTCAGCGTTGTTGCGCAAATTCGGGAAACGTTTGGTTATCAGATTGAGTTCGGGCTGGATTTCCACGGGCGGGTCAGTGCGCCGATGGCGAAGGTGTTAATCCATGAGCTGGAACCTTATCGTCCACTTTTTATTGAAGAACCTGTTTTGGCAGAACAGGCAGAATATTATCCTCGCCTTGCTGCTCAAACACATATTCCGATTGCAGCAGGGGAACGCATGTTTTCCCGTTTTGAATTCAAGCGGGTTCTGGAAAACGGGGGCGTGTCCATTTTGCAACCTGATCTCTCCCATGCCGGTGGTATTACGGAATGCTACAAGATTGCTGCAATGGCTGAAGCCTATGATATCGCGCTGGCACCACATTGCCCACTTGGCCCGATTGCACTCGCCGCTTGCCTTCATATCGATTTTGTTTCCCGCAATGCGATTTTTCAGGAACAGAGCATGGGGATTCATTATAACCAAGGCGCGGAACTCTTGGATTTTGTCAGGAATAAAAATGATTTTAATATGGCAGGAGGCCATTTCTACCCTCTGACAAAACCGGGACTGGGTATTGAAATCGATGAGGAACAAGTTATTTTCCGCAGCCAAAATGTTGCTGACTGGCGTAATCCTTTGTGGCGCCATGCCGATGGCTCTGTAGCCGAGTGGTAATCCACTGATTTGGCTGATTACAGCACTGGAATTGTTTTATATAGCTTTGGGCGTGTGAGGTCCCATCATTCCCAGATTGGGAAGTGAAGGTTTGGAGATGATTGTATGGGTATTTCGAATTCGGCGACAAAATTAACTCACCGCCGTTACCTGATTTTAATGAGCCTCTTCGTAACGGTAGTGATCTGCTATGTTGACAGAGCAAACCTCGCCGTTGCATCCGAACATATTCAGCAAGAATTCGGTATCAATAAAACGCAGATGGGATACGTTTTTTCCTCTTTTTCTTGGCTCTATGCACTTTGCCAAATTCCCGGTGGCTGGTTTGTAGATAGAGTTGGCACTAAGCTGATTTATTTTATCGCAATCTTAGGCTGGTCTGCGGCAACCCTTTTGCAAGGTGTTGCTACAGGACTATTATCATTGATTGGTTTGCGGGCCATGACCGGCATTTTTGAAGCACCGACATTTCCGGCTAATAACCGTATTGTAACGAGTTGGTTTCCTGAACAAGAACGCGCTTCAGCGATAGCTTTTTATACTTCCGGTCAGTATGTCGGATTGGCTTTTCTGACTCCGTTACTCGTCTGGGTTCAGGAAATCCTGAATTGGCGTTGGATATTTATTATAACCGGTGGTATTGGGATTATCTGGGCGTTTATCTGGGTTAAGGTGTATCAGTCTCCGAATAAAAGCAAAGGGTTCAACCAGCAAGAGCGTGATTACATCTGTAAGAGTAGGAGATTAAAGGGGAGCAATAGGCGAACAGAGAAAAGAAGATTACCGTTGACGAAAAAAGATTGGAAGCTAATGTTTAATCGTAAATTGCTGGGTGTTTATCTGGGCCAATTTGCTCTGGGTTCAACATTGTGGTTTTTCTTAACGTGGTTTCCAAACTATTTAACCCAAGAAAAAGGGATCACAGCACTTAACGTCGGTTTTATGACGACGGTTCCTTTTTTGGCGGCATTTGTGGGAGTCGTTCTATCCGGCTGGATTGCTGATAAGCTGGTCAAGAGAGGCTATTCATTGAGTTTTGCGCGTAAAACCCCCATTATTTGCGGCCTGCTGATTTCAACATGTATTGTTGGCGCGAATTATACAAATGAACCCATGTTGATCACGTTTTTAATGGCATTGTCTTTTTTTGGCAATGGTCTGTCTAACATCACTTGGTCACTTATTTCTTCTTTGGCTCCCGCTCATTTAATTGGTCTTACGGGAGGGATATTTAATTTTATTGGCGGATTGGGCGGGATCACAGTTCCGTTGGTGGTGGGATATTTAGCACAGCACTATGGCTTTGCGCCCGCATTGGTTTATATCTCGGTTGTTGCGTTAATTGGGGCAATCTCCTATATTTTTCTGGTGGGTGAGATTAAACGCGTTGGTTAAAATAAGACGGCGGCTTTAAGCCGCCATTAATTCTGTCATTCTTAAATATTGGAATAATCTGAAAGCGGTTTTGTAATTAAGGATTTAAAGGAGATTAAAATAATATAAATATAAAAATAGAATAAAAAGAATATATTTATCTCAATTCCAGTAAATGCTGCGGGTAAGCAAGAAGTCTAAATTTAACTTAGAACAAAGCCCATCACTTTTTATCTACCCAAGTGACCGTATTTAGGGATATATTAGCACCGTTTTACCCCCACTTAATGAAGCTAAACCACTAACCATAACAGGGAGTTACTATGGCAAATATTATTTATTTAACGTTGAAAGGAGACAAGCAGGGGTTGATTTCACAAGGTTGTTCTTCTGTTGAATCCATCGGTAATAAATATCAGGTTGGCCATGAAGATGAAATATTTGTATTGAATCTCCATCATTCTATTCGTAGAGAACAAAATGTTAACCATAGCCCAATTGTATTTGTAAAGCCGCAAGATAAATCGTCACCATTATTAATGATGGCAATTTCGGATAATGAATCACTGAATCTGAAATTTGATTTTTATCGCACGGCACAATCAGGAGCGCAGGAATTATATTATTCTATCGAATGCCGTGATGCGACAATTATTGAGCTATCACCGAATTATCCACACAGCGCCAATCACTCTGAAGCGCAACCAGAAGAAACGGTCTCTATTAAGTATAAAGACATTATTTGCCACCATCATATGGCGGGAACTTCTGGATATAGTATTTGGGACGATAGAGTATATTAATTATTGGAAAAACGCCGATTTGAATATCGGCGTTTTTTTATTGAATCAAGCTATAACCGTACCAAATCATGTGCCATTGTAGCGGCAGGTTTCGGGCTTACTGTTTCGCCCCGTACCAAGGAACCAAACGTTTTTGCAATGTCCGCAGCCCTAATTCAAGCGTACATGCAATAAGCGCTATCACACAGATCCCGGCAATTACCATATCGGTTGACAGAAATTCACCAGCGGATTGCACCATAAAGCCCAGCCCCTGCGTTGCTGCAATTAACTCAGCCGCGACCAAAGTAGACCAACCCACACCCAGCCCAATTCGCAATCCTATCAAAATTTCAGGTAATGCATTGGGCAATATAATATTGATCAGGAGTTGGCGACGGTTTGCCCCCAGCGATCTTGCGGCTCTGATTCGGGTAACGTCCGCATTTTGTACACCGGCAACAGTTGAAAGGATGACCGGAGGCAGCATTGATGCCCAAATCAATAATATTTTTGAAAACTCCCCAATTCCAAACCAAATTACAATCAAAGGTAAGTAAGCAAGGGGAGGAACAGGACGATAAAATTCAATCCAGGGATCTAGAATAGCCTGCATCTTTTTACTGATGCCCATTGCTATGCCGACAGGGATGCCGATAATTACCGCAGACAGCAAGGCCAGTAGTATTCGACTCAAGCTGGCCCAAAGATGTTCCCAGAGAGTAACACCCATAAAACCGGGATCACTAGCGGCGTTGATCAGCTGGGCAATAACCTGTTTGGGGGAGGGGAGTATGACAGGGTCAATCCAATCTTTTTCTGTGATAAACCACCAGATTAACAACAAAGCGAGGACAGAAATGATCCGCAACCCAAGGTATGAAGCAAATAACCATCTGACCAAACGCTGGTAATGACGACGGATATTCAATGCCGGCAAGGTATTTTCTTGTTGAGAACTCATTGTTTTCCCCCCAATTCATTGAAAATCTTATCCTGAACATATTCACGACATGCAATAAATTGTGGATCAGATTTTATATGACGGCTGCTTTCTCCCTGTATAAAGCGACGGCCAAAATCCAGTGTCAGTCGTTCAACAATTTGGCCCGGCGAAGAGGATAGCAAATAGAGTTCTTCAGCCATAAATATCGCTTCTTCGATATCATGTGTGATAAGCAAGCACTGTTTACCCGTGCTGTGCCATAATTTCAGCAGCAATTCTTGCATTTGCACCCGGATATAGATATCCAAGGCACCAAAAGGCTCATCCAGCAGTAATATCTGCGGATTAATAGCCAATGCCCGGGCGATGCCCACGCGTTGACGCTGCCCACCGGAAAGCTGCCAGATCTGGGCGGTTTCATATTCGGCCAGCCCGACTTGCATAAGCAGATCACGGGCAATATCCAGCCGTTCTTGCTTGGTGATGCCGATGAATTTTAAGCCGAGTGCTACGTTATCAATCACATTCAGCCACGGCATTAAGCCATCGCCTTGGAATATAACACCGCGATCATGGCCCGGCCCGCTCAGGGGGACATCATCCAATAGAATTTGTCCGGAAAAAGGTTGCAGAAAACCCGCGATCAGATTGAGTAAAGTGGTTTTTCCGCAACCAGATGGCCCTTGGATCACAACGAATTTTTCAGGCTCAATATCAAAATTGATATTGTTCAATACCAATCTATCCTGATATTTCATACTGAGGTGGTTAATGGAGAGCATATCGGGCACCCCTTTTATTGTTTAACCGGATAGGCTTGATGAATAAAGGCATCAGTCACGTATTCGTGATAATCATCTTTTGTGTTTGACGATTTTCCTTGTTGCGTTAAAAACTGAGTGGTTTTTTTAATCACTTCGGGTATTTTTTGCTGCAACAATGTTTGTTGTTCTTGAATTCCGAAATAATGGTTGGCTTCAACCCAATGTGCCACTTGTTCTACCGGTAATCCGCTGAATGAGGCAATGGCCGCAATATTTTCGTGAACGGCCAGCCATTGCCGGGGATTGCTGAGGTAGCGATTATTCTCATTTTGTATGGCCCGGGTAAATTCTGTGACTAATTTTGGATGCTTTTTGGCAAAATCATTGCGGACAACCCAGACATTCAGAGTCATATTTCCCCATTGGCTGACTTGGTTTGAATCGGTCAATACATGTCCAGTGGCCGTGATTTCGTTTAAGGATGGAGACCAAACGTAAGCACCGTCGATATCTCCTCTTTTCCAGGCCGCTACGATAGCAGGAGGTTGCATGTTCACTATCTTCACCTCTTCCGGCGCTATTCCCCAGTGTTTTAAAGCGGAAAAAAGGCTGTAGTGTGCGGTGGAAATAAAAGGCACAGCAATGCGTTTTCCTTTCAGTTGCTCTGGCTGGCGTATTTGAGGTCTCACGACAAGGGATTCGGATTGACCAATCTGGGAATTAATCAGAAACGCCTTGATAGGTAATTGGCGGCTTGCTGCTATCGCCAACGGACTGCTGCCAATGTAACCAATTTGTACATCACCGGAAGCCATCGCCCTTAAAATGGACGCGCCACTGTCAAATTTACGCCATTGAACATTGGCCTTCACCTCTTTTTCAAAAGAACGATTAAATTGGGCGACTTTTGCTGGATCGGCGATGGATTGCCAGGCAATGGTTACTTTTATTTCTTTTGCCTGAAGGGGAGTAGTAAACAGCAGCAAAAAAGAAACCAACAATAGAAATGGGATTTTTCTCACAAAACGCTCCTAATTCATATTTGGATTGTTATCTGGATTAAATACTTCTATTTATTTCGAAGAGTAAGAATATTTAAAGAAATATAAAAATATTTTTTATATTTTTTTGTGATAATAGAAGAAACTGATGATTTTTTCTGGATAGAATTAGGATGTGACTATTCTCTTTGGATGATATTTTTTATTTTTATTGTTTTTATTTTTAATGAGTTGTAACTTTTATGGGTAATGTGACTTGTTCGATTTTTAATCTAAAAAAGACATTAACTAACAAAAATTTTAATATTAATGCGAGGGAATAAATGAATCTTTTTACCGAATATTTTTAATAAGAGCCATACTTTTTATTTTTAAACAGAGATATTTAAATCGTTTGATGGGATTTAGATTAGTTTTCTCACTCTATATTTGTGGCTATTTTTTAACATCGTATTATTGAGACGATGCTGTTGAGATTAAGTTTTTGAGATAAGTGAGAGGCTTAAGCCTCTCACCGGGAGCCAGCCTTTAGTTTTTAGCTGGGAAGATTCGAGATGTGAAAATACGTTCTTTTACTATGGTGCGGCATTTGGCAATCCATTGAGATAAATTCACACTAAAAACACATTCATACCAAAAATAATGTTGCCAGTCCCAAAAAGATAAAGAACCCACCAGTATCCGTAATGGCGGTAATCATCACACTGGAGCCGATTGCAGGGTCTCTTCCCAATTTCATCATAATAAAGGGGATCAGTACGCCCATCAGTGCCGCCATCAAGAGATTCAATATCATCGCCATCGTCATCACAACCCCCATCGCAAGGTCGCTATAGAGCAAATATGTGACAATTCCCATAATCCCGCCCCAGATAATGCCGTTTATCAAGGCTACCCCAAATTCTCTAAATAGCAGGTAAGAAAAGCTGCCCCGTTGGATTTGATGGAGCGCCAGAGCACGCACAATCATGGTGATGGTTTGGTTCCCGGTATTGCCTCCGATGCCTGCTACGATAGGCATTAACGTTGCGAGGGCAACCAGTTGTGAAATGGTATGCTCAAACAGGCCAATCACCCTTGATGCCACAAAAGCCGTACATAGATTGATGGCTAACCATGTCCAGCGGGTTTTCACCGCCTGGCCGACTGGCGCGAAAACATCCTCTTCCCGGCTCAGACCACCCATGCGGCGGATATTGGTATCTGTCTCTTCGTTTAATGTATCAACGATATCTTCAACGGTCAGACGCCCCATCAAACGGCCGTTATTGTCTACCACGGCTGCGGAAATTAAGTCGTAACGTTCGAATGCGCTCGCGGCATCTTCGCCTTTCTGCTCAGGTGAGAAAGTCACCGTGTCTGTATTCATGACTTCGGCAACCAGTTTATCCTGCGCGTTAGTCAACAATGTGGTGAGGAGAAGCTCTCCCTGAAGGCGATTTTTGCGGTCGATAACAAAGATTTTATCTGTCGTTTGTGGAATAGAACCGCGGGAGCGTAAAAAGCGCTGTACTGCATGCAGTGTTACATTGCCCCGTACGGTCACAAACTCAAAATCCATCATCTGGCCGATGCTGTCTTTGTGGTACTGCAACACTTCGCGAATGCGATTGCGTTGGCTTGGTTCCAGATAAGTGAGCAATCGGCGCGTGGTTTCACGGGGAAGATGCTCTACGATATAAGCTTGCTCATCTACATGTAGTGTGCCGATAGCGCGCAATAGCTCAACATCTGACATATCTTTGATCAAGTTATCCCAGACAGGGATAGAGGCTTCCACCAAGACCTCACCGCGCTGGTTATTGTCTATCAACCGCCATAAAGCGAGGCGTTCATCATAAGGCAATGCTTCCAGAATATCGGCAATATCAGCAGCATGCAGACTGAACAGTAACCTCTTGGTTTCTCCAATTTTCTCAAGTAACTGTTCATCACTGATGCTGGAAAAATCGTCTGCCTGAGCCAGTAATCTCTCAACAAATAATTTATCGTCAATAAACAGCGAAAGCAGACGTTGACGAGCATGTGCCAATTTCTGGGAGTGCTGATTGGCAATGGCTGAATTGTCGGGTGTAAAATCCGGCTGTAACATTGGTGTACCTTTTCAGTAAGGCAAAAATAGGGCAAAACTGGGTGCTTGCATGTCATTAACTGGAATCATTAAAACGATTCCTCTTTGATATGCAAGTGCCAGCCCGTGACGTCACTCCAGTAATCCTGCTCTTTTTCCAGATCAAGCAGCACAAGGGCATTTTGCGTTAAGTAGTTTTTTGGCAGGTAGAGTGCCCAATGACCGTAATCGGTTTCCAGCCTTAGTGTATCAGGTGTGGTAGTGGATTGGCGTTGATTATTCAGTAAGGTTGCTAATCGTAATATCTTAAGTATAGGTAGATACTGTTTTTTCTTGAACAGATAGAAACGGGGATGATCATCAACCTTAATGGCTTTGCGATGATAACGAACCAGCGTCGCCAGCAATAATTGCTGTTCCTGAGTAAATCCCGGCAGATCGGTATGTTGCAGGATATAAGCGGAATGGCGTTGCAACCCGCTCAAATTGATGCTTAAACCGACTTCATGCAACATGGCGGCCCACAATAGAATGGATTCCAGTTGTGGATGCACCCGTTGGGGATTTTGCGCGGCCCATTGCCCATAAAGATTTTGGGCGGTATTCCAGACGCGGTCGGCCTGATCCCGGTCAATGTTGTAGTGTTCTGCAAGGCTTTTGGCAGTTCGCTGGCGGATATCCTGATGGCGAAAGCGGTCTTCCATTTCATAAAGCACGCCTTCCCTCAGTGCTCCTTGAGACAAGCGCAGCTCTTGAATATGCAAGGTATCGAAAATACCGCACATAATAGCCAGCCCGGGGACAAAGATCTGCTTGCGATCTTCGGTTAGACCCGGCAAATCCAGCGCATCGAAATTTTTGTATTTCAAAATGCGCTTTACCAGCATATTGAGCCGATCTGGTGTGATCAGGCCATCTTTTTCGCCCTGTTCCACCAATAATTTGTGAATGGTTTTAATTGTTCCCGATGCACCCAAGGCAAAATCCCAGCCTTTTGAACGGAATTGCCAGACCAGATTTTCCAGTTTTTGCGCTGCCTGAAGCCGTGCTTTACAGAAATTGACCTCATTGATCACGCCGTCAGGAAAAAATTGGCGGGCAAAACTGATGCACCCCATGCGGCGGCTTTCAATCAATAATGGTTCGAAATCTTCACCAATAACTAATTCAGTGGAACCGCCCCCAATATCAATCACCAATTTCCGGCCTTTTTCGGGCTGCGTATGTTCAACCCCCATAAAAATCAAGCGAGCTTCTTCATGACCAGAAATGATTTCAATCGGGTAGGGAATAACTTCTTTTGCCCGTTTCAAGAACTCCTGTACATTGGTCGCTTCACGTAAGCTGTGGGTACCGACCAAACAGACATTATCCGCAGGAACACCCTGCAACCGTTCTGCAAACAGCGAGAGGCAAGCAAGCCCCCGGTTGATAGCTTCTTCACTTAATTCATTTTTGCTGTTTAGACCATCAGCAAGATGCACCCGCTTTTTTAAGCGTCCGATAACCTGTATTGCACCATTAACAATGCGTGCGATTACCATATGAAAACTATTCGAACCCAAATCGATTGTGGCAATTTCTTGGGGCTTAGGTACAGGGGTGTCGTGTTTCAACGGCATAGATCAGGCTCTTGTTTCTGGTTGTTCAAGATTTTTCAGGTAATCGTATATCGCGATTTGTGCACGGATTTTACGCTTATTCCCGCGCGGAACATAGCGGTTGCTCAACTCTTTATCAATATAACGGGCTTTGACCGTATCACTGAATTGCAATTCAAGGATATCCAAAACCTGTTGTTTCAACATGGGATCGAGCAGACAAACGGCAACTTCAATGCGGTAATCGATATTGCGGGTCATCCAGTCAGCCGATGAAAGGAAGACTTTTTCATCGCCTTTATTGGTGAAAACGTAAACGCGATCATGTTCCAGAAAGCGATCTACAATACTGATGACTTGAATATTCTCGCTAAAACCTGCCTGATTAGGGACTAAAGAGCACATACCCCGCACCAGAAGACGAATTTTAACCCCAGCCTCTGAAGCATCATAAAGCCTATTTACCAAATCCTTATCGACAAGATTGTTGATTTTTAAGGTGATGCCAGATATCTCGCCTGCCTTGGCGTTTTCTATTTCTTGATTGATCAAGTGATTGAGCATGGTGCGCGAATTTTGCGGGGATACCATCAGATTATCGAACGTGACAGGCCGGTATGGGTTTTCAATAAAGTTAAATACCCGACGGACTTCGTTGGTCACTTCCGGTTTAGCGGTCAACAAAGAATAATCGGTATATAAACGCGCAGTTTTTTCATTGAAATTGCCTGTGCCAATATGGGCGTAACGAATAATCTCGCCGCCTTCAAGCCGGGAGATGATAAACAGCTTCGCATGAATTTTCAGGCCCGGGGCCGAGAAAATAACATGCACACCCGCTTCGGTCAGCCGTTTTGCCCAATGGATATTGGCCTCTTCATCAAAACGGGCTTGCAATTCCACGACAACCGTCACTTTTTTACCGTTGTGTGCCGCATGGATCATGGAATCAATGATGCGGGAGTCTTTTGCAACGCGGTAGATATTGATCTTGATTGAGAGAACACTTGGATCGAAAGAAGCCTGACGCAGCAATTCCAGTACATGTTCAAATGTATGGTAAGGATAATAAAGCAGGACATCTTTTTCGCGAATGGCATCGAAACCATTACGGAAATGATCAAACCAAGTATGGCGTAGCCGTGGCATGGGCTTATTCAGCAGATTCCGGTTGCCTTCGTTGGGAAATTTGATGAAGTCTTTGAAATTATGGTATCGGCCACCTGCAATCACGGAGTCATCATTGGACAAACCTAATTTACTGCGCAGCAATTCCACCATTTCGTCAGGCATATTGCGCTGGTAAACAAACCGCACAGGTTCTGCGGTCAGCCTCTGTTTCAAGGTGGAAGACATTAGCTCCAGCAGGTTTGACTCCATTTCAGAGACAAGGTCATATTCAGAATCACGGGTCATTTTCATGGAGTAAACATTCAGGGCATCGTAATCGAAAAACCCTTTAAATATTTCATCCAGTGTGTACCTCAATATGTTATCCAGTAAGATCATTGACTTGCGTTTGCGCGGCATTTCCGGCGGCAAATTAACGAAACGCGGAACTTTATCTGATGGAATTTCTAACAATGCATATTGAGTGTCTTGCCCACGGATAATTTCAACGGCCAGATAGGTATAGTCATCTTTTAGAAACTCAACTAAATTAGTTTCCGGATTAATAACGATTGGCGTTATGTGCGGGCGTAAGTGTTGGCGAAAATATTGCCGCAACCAGATCTGCTGATTCGGGGATATTTGCCGTTCGTTGATTAAAAAAATCTGATTGCGAGCCATTTCCAGCAACAGATCATTGTAGAGATCATCAAATTCCTGATCGGTTTTGGCAACTTTGGCTTCAATTTTCCTCAGCAACTGGCGGCCGCTAGTGGATGAACCCTGTTCTTCACTGATAAGAATGCGCCGTTTTACGTCGGCGAAGCGAACCTTATAGAATTCATCCAGGTTATTGGAGTAGATCCCTAAAAACCTCATTCTCTCAATCAGCGGATTACTTTTGTCAGCCGCTTCTTGAAGTACACGTTCGTTGAAAGAGAGCCAGCTGAGTTCTTTTTCGGTATAGAGACGATCGTGGGACATTACTACTCCGTTTGATTTTCCATTCAGTTTATGAACCAGCGTGCTGGTTTAGGACTTACGGGCTTTGTTGGCAAAATAGTCGTGCTGGAAAGTGCACATCCGAATGGCTGTATGATAAGAGCCGTTCACAAAAAATTCGTCGATGAGTTCACCTTCGGTATAGAACCCCAGTTTCTTATATATATGGATTGCTTTAGTGTTCTCTTTATCAACAATCAGATACAGTTTATAGAGGTTCAAAACCGCAAAAGCATATTCCATCGCGAGTTCGACGGCGATTGCCGCATAGCCTTGCCCTTGGTAAGCAGGCGCAATGATAATCTGGAATTCAGCGCGGCGGTGGACATAATCTATCTCAACGATTTCCACTAAACCAACTTTGGAGCTCTGGCTTTCAATGATAAAACGGCGCTCACTTTGATCATGAATATGCTTGTCATAAAGGTCAGATAACTCAACAAAGGCTTCATAAGGTTCTTCAAACCAATAACGCATAACACTGGCATTATTATCCATCTGATGAACAAAAGGGAGGTCTTCCCGTTCAAGAGGACGTAATTTTATTGGAGGATTTTCTACATCGCGGGACATCGGATACCTCAGTGCTTCTGGATTTTATACCTGCCGTCTTTCAAGTTGCCTCTTTATTGTTGGCAGCGTTCATCCATTCCCGACGAATTTGTCGTTCCCTGACCGCCGTGACGCATCTTGAAATCTATAGGGTATGCATATTTTCATTATCTAATTATTGCAATATAAATATTTATTTCCAGATTAATATTTTTCAGATGGTGAGTTATCTAAATTATTTTAGCGTGAAAAATAAATTAATAAGAGATAATAACCTACAGCAAAGCTATGTATTAACACAATATGTTTATGATAAATATGTTAATAATATTTTTAAGACCCCTATCTCTCTTTTTAGTTATCACCCGACACAGCACAAACCCAAAAGAGAGATAACCGATGATAGCCCAGATTATTCTGACGCATACCCTTGTGGCGGCAGAACTTTTCCATCCATAGTTGCGGTATGCCCTTCCATCGACAACCGGCCACTCAGGAACCAATCAATTACCATGGGATAAAAATTATGTTCTTGGATTTGGACGCGCTGGATAACATCTTCGAGTTTATCATCCTCAAAAATAGGGACTTTGGCTTGCAGGATAATTGGGCCACCATCCAATTCTTCAGTAACAAAATGGATGGATGTGCCGTGTTCTTTGTCGCCGTTTTCAATGGCTTTTTGGTGGGTGTGCAGGCCGGGATATTTGGGTAACAGGGAAGGGTGGATATTAAGTAAACGCCCATAATAATGCTGGACAAAATCAGGCGATAAAATTCTCATGTAACCTGACAAAACCACTAAATCAGGCTGATATTGATCAATCGCCTTGAACAGGGCGACATCGTAGCTGATGCGGTCTGGGTAAGCCCTGGGATCAAGGAAGCTGCTTGGAATGCCTGCATGCATGGCCCGTTGCAGGCCGTAGGCATCGGCATTATTGCTGAATACGGCAGCAATGTGCCCGTTAACCCGGTTTTGCTGGCAGGCATCAATAATGGCTTGAAGATTGCTGCCGTGACCAGAAACTAAAACAACAATTTTTTTCATGGACGTTTTTCACTGAAAGAATTCATTGATCGGCATATCCGCTGCTTTGCAAGTTGCAGCTTTATAGACTGCAACTTGAAATTTATTCGGGATATATTATCCGGTACATAATTGATGCATTACTAAATTATTGGCTGATAATGACTGGTTGTTCATCAGCGTTGAGTTCTGCAATTGTACCGATCTGCCATGCGTTTTCTCCTGCTGCTTTCAAATATGAAATTGCTTGTTCAGCCTGAGATTGGGGTAGCGCAATAATCATACCCACACCGCAGTTAAATGTGCGGTACATTTCATGGAAGCTGACATTGCCGGCTTGCTGTAACCACGTAAATATTTCCGGCCATTGCCAACTTGCAGAATCGATTCTTGCCTGCATATTTTCTGGCAGGACACGCGGGATGTTTTCCCAGAAGCCACCACCGGTGAGATGTGAAATGGCATGAACGTCAACTTCTGCAATCAATCCAAGAATGGATTTGACATAAATTCGGGTCGGGGCAAGCAGATGATCTGCGAGTGACTGACCGTTAAGTTCGGTATTTTCAGGATTAGCCTGACTGACTTCGAGGATTTTGCGGATCAGAGAGTAACCATTGGAATGTGGCCCACTGGAAGCCAGAGCAATCAATGCATCACCCACCTGTACTTGGCTGCCATCAATTATTTCTGATTTTTCCACGACGCCGACACAAAAACCCGCGACATCATAATCTTCGCCGTGATACATGCCGGGCATTTCGGCTGTTTCCCCCCCAACCAGCGCACAGCCTGCTTGTTTGCAGCCCTCTGCGATGCCGGTAATAACACTGGCTGCGGTATCAACATCCAGCTTACCTGTGGCATAGTAATCAAGGAAGAAAAGTGGCTCGGCACCCTGAACAACCAGATCATTGACACACATGGCAACTAAATCAATCCCGATGGTGTCATGACGTTTCAGATCCATCGCCAGACGCAGCTTAGTACCAACTCCATCCGTACCGGAAACCAGTACAGGTTCACGATATTTCTGTGGTAAGGCGCACAACGCACCGAAACCACCCAATCCTCCCATCACTTCAGGGCGACGGGTCTGTTTTACGACACCTTTAATACGATTGACTAAGGCATTGCCAGCATCAATATCGACACCAGCATCTTTATAACTAAGAGAGGTTTTGTTGGTCACTGCATAGCTCCCAGGCGGTTGCATTTGAATGAATATACCTGTTGTCTTGCAAAGGCAGTTTTGTTGTCTGCATATTGAAATCCAAGGGGTATAAAACAGAACGGAAATGATTCTATCAGTCTAAGCAAACGTTTGCGATAGCTTTGTACGTGTTACCTGCCAGATAATAAATAGAGAAAAATAGTTGGAGTTGATAAAAATCAGTAGATTGATAGTGGCGCAATGCCAAAAAGGAGGTATAATCCCGCGATTTTTTTATCTGCCGGCTATATTAGGAGAAACCCATGAAGATCGTTGAGGTTAAACACCCACTAGTTAGACATAAACTTGGTCTGATGCGAGATCATGATATAAGCACAAAACGATTTCGTGAATTGGCATCAGAGGTGGGTAGTCTTCTGACATATGAAGCAACTGCTGATTTAGAAGTTGAAAAAGTGACCATTGAGGGATGGTGTGGTCCGGTAGAAATAGACCAGATTAAAGGGAAAAAAATTACGGTAGTGCCTATTCTGCGTGCGGGACTGGGTATGATGGATGGTGTGCTGGAAAACATTCCAAGTGCACGGATCAGCGTCGTTGGCGTATACCGTGATGAAGAAACACTCGAACCTGTACCTTATTTTCAGAAGTTGGTTTCTGACATTAGTGAACGCATGGCATTGATAGTTGATCCAATGCTGGCGACAGGGGGATCAATGATTGCCACGATTGATCTATTGAAAAAAGCTGGATGCCCGGTGATTAAGGTGCTGGTTCTGGTTGCTGCTCCAGAAGGGGTTGCGGCATTGGAAAAAGCTCATCCAGATGTTGAATTATATACCGCCTCAATTGATGAACGACTCAATGAGCATGGATATATTGTCCCCGGCTTGGGAGATGCCGGCGACAAATTATTCGGTACTAAATAAGATTGATAGCCGGCTGAAAAGTCGGCTTTTTTTTGTTCCCAGCAAGATGATACAAGAGGATATCAGTAATGACCCTTAGGACTATTGGGGTAGATGAGAGACCGTCTCTAGCGCAGACTATTCCATTAAGTTTACAGCATTTATTTGCCATGTTTGGTGCCACCGTTTTGGTGCCTATTTTATTTAAAGTAAATCCTGCCACTATTTTATTATTCAATGGGATTGGAACATTATTGTATTTGGTGATTTGCAAAGGGAAAATTCCTGCTTATTTGGGGTCCAGCTTTGCCTTTATTTCCCCGGTATTACTGCTATTGCCTTTGGGATATGAATTGGCATTGGGTGGATTTATTGTTTGTGGTTTCTTGTTCTGTTTGGTGGCCCTGATTGTTAAAGTCGCGGGGAGAGGGTGGATTAATGTCATGTTTCCACCTGCGGCGATGGGGGCGATTGTCGCGGTAATTGGCCTGGAGCTGGCGGGAGTGGCTGCTGATATGGCGGGTTTGCGCCCGGCAGCCGGCACTGAAGTTAATATGACTAACCTGACTGTCTCTATGGTGACATTGGGTGTCACTATTTTAGGTTCGGTGGTATTCCGTGGTTTTATGGCGATCATCCCAATCCTGATTGGTGTCTTGGTGGGATATGCATTGTCATTTTTCATGGGAATTGTAGATGTCACCCCAGTGCGTGAAGCGCCTTGGTTTGCACTGCCGACTTTTTATACCCCACGTTTCGAATGGATTGCCATCATGACCATTTTACCTGCGGCGCTTGTGGTGATTGCAGAACATGTCGGTCATCTGGTGGTAACGGCAAACATTGTACAGAAAGATTTACTGAAAAATCCGGGGCTGCACCGTTCCATGTTCGCCAATGGTTTTTCAACAATATTTTCCGGTTTCTTTGGGTCAACGCCTAACACAACTTATGGCGAAAACATCGGTGTAATGGCATTAACGCGCGTATACAGCACATGGGTGATTGGGGGTGCTGCGATATTGGCAATATTGCTTTCCTGCGTGGGTAAATTAGCAGCAGCGATTCAAATGATCCCGGTTCCGGTGATGGGGGGTGTTTCTCTGTTGTTATATGGCGTCATTGGGGCATCAGGTATCCGGGTTTTGATTGACTCCAAAGTGGATTACAGCAAAGCACAAAACTTGATCCTGACTTCCGTTATTCTAATTATTGGTGTTAGCGGGGCAAAAATTCAAATTGGTGCAGCGGAGTTAAAAGGCATGGCGCTTGCAACGGTTGTCGGTATTGGCCTGAGCCTGTTGTTCAAATTGATAAGCGTTATCCGCCCGGATGAACCGTACGTTAATGCGTCTGTAGAATCGATTGGCAATGATAAAAAAAGCGAAGCCACAGAATAAGTTATATCCAATTCAATTATTCTGACAAGCATTAATCTGATAAGAAAGGGCGGCCATTGGCACCCTTTCTATTTTTTATTTAAAAATTTATTTGTATTTGAGAAGCTATCTTGATGGAAAATTTATTTTCTTATGTAGAAGATAATCATTAAATTTTTTTCTAAAACTTTGGGCATTAATTATCTATTTTCATATACCAATGTTCATTGGTTCTTTTGTATTGATATTGTTGCCAATCTTGGAAACTAAAAATAAATGTTTTTTTGTCAATAAATAAAAAGTACAGGCACAAAATCCCCAACACAATTCCTAACAAATTTCGATTAACGTCTTTTTGAATTTATTATTATTTACAGGATGATATAACCGAGCAATGCTCTTGCGCAGTTTTATCCATCAAATAGGCAATGAAATTTTTCCTGAAAAAGTATCTCTTTACTGGTTGTAAAATATCCATTTTATCGGTTGATTGCCATTGTCAGTCACTTCTCATTTTAAGCAAAGCATTCGTTTCATTTATAGGGGTTTTTTGTGGTAGACTTAGCACTGTTCGTTATCCATTCTGTTTGAGGTGCTTCTGAATACACCGTCGCAGCTTTCATTACCGTTATATTTGCCCGATGATGAAACGTTTGCCAGTTTTTTTGCAGGTGAGAATTCAACCTTATTAGCTGCAATAAAATTGGCCATCAGTCAGTCACACGGCAATTATATCTATTTTTGGTCCCGTGATGGCGGGGGCAAGAGTCATTTGCTTCACGCAGCCTGTGCCGAATTGTCCCAACAGGAAGAAGCTGTGGGATATGTACCGCTGGATAAACGTGCCTATTTTGTTCCCGAAGTTCTTGATGGCATGGAGCATTTGTCATTGGTCTGCATTGATAATATTGAGTGTATTGCAGGCGATCAAGAATGGGAGATGGCGATTTTCAATCTCTATAACCGAATTGTTGAAATTGGCCGGACGTGTCTTTTGATCACCGGTGATCGCCCCCCACGACAGATCAACCTGACATTGCCGGATCTGGCATCTCGTTTGGATTGGGGTCAAATTTACAAATTACAGCCTTTGTCTGATGATGAAAAGATCCAAGCATTACAATTGCGGGCAAAATTACGGGGTTTTGAATTACCTGAGGATGTCGGGCGTTTTGTATTGAAACGGTTGGATAGAGAAATGCAAACGTTGTTTAAAACGTTGGACGAACTCGATAGGGCATCCATTGTGGCACAACGCAAGCTGACCATTCCGTTTGTGAAGGATATCCTTGAGCTTTGACTTGATGAATGGCAGGTAAAATGAGTTTCAGATGAAAAAGTGATAGAAACCTACTTTCTATCACTTTTTTGTTTCATTACCTTTCAGGATGTTTTTCCTAACGGTGACCGTTCATTAAAAATAGTTATTGATTTGGGATGTTCAACCCAAAATTTCTTTGACTTGTTCAGGCGGACGTCCCAGACGAGCTTTATTGCCGGCAACAACAATGGGTCGTTCAATCAACTTTGGATTTGCAGCCATTGCCTGTAGCAGGGCATCTTGAGATAACGAATCATCGCCAAGGTTCAGCTCCTTATAAAGCTCTTCCTTGGTTCTCATCAATTGGCGGGCATCATCAAAACCGAGCTGCTTGAGCAGAACAGAAAGTTGTTCCACTGTAGGTGGGGTGTCCAGATAGTGAATGATTTCCGGCTTGATGCCCAACTCTTCAACGAGCTTGAGTGTTTCACGGCTCTTTGAACAGCGGGGATTGTGATAAAAAGTGACTTGTTGCATGTAAAAATCCTTCATTTCTTAAATTGATTAAAACTGTTTTGTAACTGGCGCAATTGATCAATACGGGCATCATATCTTTCTTGATCATAGCTACCCAGTTTTACCCTTGCGCTGGCTTGGCTGAGATATTGAATGGCAAGATCAAATCTCCCTTCCAATGCCATGGTTTCTGCGCGGGCAGCCAATTCTTCACTGCGCTTACCTTGTTTCCCTTCTACTTCTGTCAGTAGCTTCCAGCCATTGGGATCGTTTGGGTTATTGAAGGTGTAGCGAAACAGTAGCTGTGATGCCTGCGAATACTGTTTGGCTTGAAGATAAACATTTGCCAGATTGATTTGCAATATAGGGTTATTTTTTTGTTTTTTCAGTGCATTCTGCAATCGGGCAATTGCGCTGGCGTATTGCTTTTGATCGAGATCGATATCAGTCATGGCATCGATAAACCAAAGGTTATCCGGGTACTTATCTAACAAGGGTAATAAGGCAGCCTTGGCCTCTGCAGGTTTTTTATCTATAGAAAGCAAGAGCACACGCCCATAGGTTGCAGCCAGTTGCTCTTTGGCTGTGCCGTGACTGTGTTTTTTCATTAGCTGTTCTATATAAGGGCGTTGCTCCGTTGAATACATTGTCAGGATACGGATACGGGCAAATAGGAAATCCTGCGATTCAGGAACTGACTTGGCCGGATATTGATTGGCCCTGTTTCGGGCATCTGACAGCCGGCTGTCAGGTAATGGATGTGTATACAAAATCTCAGGCGCCTTGGAACTGTAACGGGTTCGATCCACTAAATTTTGCATAAACATAGGCATGGCGTGCGGATCAAACCCTGCCTGATTGAGGATCCCCATCCCAATGCGGTCAGCTTCTTGTTCATTTGCTTGGGTAAAACTAATCCTGTTTTGTGTGATGCCTGCAAGTGTACCGCCAAGGGCTGTCATGCCTGCTTGTGGATTGGCTATCATTAATAGAATGGAGCTGATGGCTCCAGCCCAGACGAAGGGAGTATTGCGTTGTTGCTCTTCGAGGAACCTTGCTAGATGTCGCTGGGTTACATGGGAAATTTCATGAGCCATCACCGATGCCAGTTCACTTTCATTATTGCTATAGCGGAACAGGGCAGAATGCAGGACAACATTACCACCGAAAAATGCATAAGCATTAATTTCGGAATTATTAACTAAATAAAAATGGAAAGGCGTTTTTACTGAGTCTGCGTTTTTGACTAATCTTTGGCCTAAATTATCAATGTATTGTGTTAACAGCGGGTCATTAATCAGCGGCTGATAGGCACGAGTTAAACGCACATATAAATCGCCCAATATGATTTCTTGATTGATACTGAGTGTTGAACTTGCAGTTGTACCTATATCAGGCAGTGTGTTTTCAGTTGGTGCTGAAAAAACTGGGGGATTTCCCAATAATAACAGGCTCGCGAGTATGGCTATCAGAGATTTTTTCGGCATTTTTCTCATAAAACGATCCCCGTAGAACTATCCTGGTAAGACAAAGCACTCCAATTAGCTATTAATTTCATGAATGCGTGTATGATAGCAAAGGGTAACCCAAAATCTGCTGAACTGAATAATTTTTAGTAAAAATAATCATTTTATGTCGTCACCAAGGAGTTTGATTTATGCTGGATATGCTTATGCAATGGTATCAGCGCCGTTTTACTGATCCGCAAGTTGTTACACTATCAGTCATTTTGCTGGTAGGGTTTGGAATCATCTATTTTTTCAATGGGATCTTGGCTCCTGTTCTTGCTGCTATTGTACTGGCTTATCTACTGGAATGGCCAACAATGCAATTAGAAAAATTAGGATGTAGCCGCGTCCTCTCCGTTTCAATTGTATTAATCGTTTTTATGGGAATCAGTGCCTTAATTATCCTAATTGTTGCTCCAACAGTATGGCAACAGGGATTGAATTTGTTTTCTGATTTACCCAATATGATAAATCGCTTTAATGTGTATGCGCTTAACTTGCCTGAGCGTTATCCTGAGCTGGTTAATGCAGGTATCATCGATATGATAACTGACAATCTGCGCAGTAAACTTTCCCTTGCGGGCGAATCTGTCTTTAAATTTTCA
This sequence comes from Xenorhabdus santafensis, assembly GCF_033949405.1. Lineage (NCBI taxonomy): Bacteria > Pseudomonadati > Pseudomonadota > Gammaproteobacteria > Enterobacterales > Morganellaceae > Xenorhabdus > Xenorhabdus santafensis. Next base: position 64,536 of record NZ_VCDN01000036.1, read on the forward strand.
GTAGCCTCATTAATTGGTTTGGTGACCCTTGCAATTTATCTGATCCTTGTTCCTTTAATGGTGTTTTTCCTGTTAAAAGACAAAAATAAAATGGTAGCAGCGTTGCAGCGTATATTGCCCCGTAACTATGGACTGGCTGGGGAATTATGGGAAGAAATGAATCAGCAGATCACGAATTATATTCGTGGCAAAGTCACGGAAATGCTTATTCTGACCGTTTGTACTTATGCAGTATTCGCTTTCTTCGGGTTAAATTATGCCTTGCTGCTTTCCGTTCTGGTCGGCCTATCAGTGCTAATTCCTTATATTGGTACTGTGCTGGTGACTATTCCGGTTATCGTTGTTGCCTTGTTTCAGTGGGGGCTTGGAACTGATTTCTGGACGTTGTTCATTGCATACTTAGTTGTACAGGGCTTGGATGGCAATCTTCTTGTACCTATTTTATTTTCGGAAGCGGTTAACCTTCATCCGCTGGTTATCATTCTTTCTGTCATTATTTTTGGTGGATTATGGGGTTTTTGGGGTGTCTTTTTGGCAATCCCACTGGCTACGTTGATCAAAGCCGTTATTCATGTCTGGCCGGAAGAAAAAACAGAATAGGCTCATCATAATCTGGAGCTGTAGCCAGTAATAATGACTAACCTGTAATAAGAATAAAATAACTTAAACTCAATAAGGAATGGCAATGAAATCGTTGTTAGGGATTATCCCCTGTGTATTTTTGGGGTGGGTTCTGTCACTGCTGGGAGTACCTTTGGCTTATATGTTCGGAGCCATTGCTGCTGTTATCATTGCATTTCGTTTAAAAATAGAGCTGACAGCCCCAAAACACAGCCTGACGATAGTTCAAATTGTCTTGGGAAGTTCCATTGGGCTGATGATCAAAGAGTTGCCAATGGAAGAAGGGCAGGATATTTTGCGGCTGCTTCCGGCACTATTGATATGTCTGGTTCTGCAATTTAGTGTCGGTTATTGGTGGTTTCACCGAAAAATGGGCTGGAATCGGGCAGAGTCAATGCTGGGTGCTGTGCCGGGGGCGCTGGCCGCGATCATAGTGCTGACAGAACACTCTAAAACACCACCTCAGAAAATTGTCATTTCCCATGCCATTCGTTTGGTGGTTTTAATTATTATTGCTGGCATCATTACCGGTTTAAATCCACCCCCGGCGGCAGAGCCGGTGACGTTTGTTTATACACCGGAAATTATTGGCTGGCTTCTCCTGATTGCCATCGGAGGTTATGTTGTCGGTGTTTTGCTGGAACGTATCCGGGTGCCGGCACCTTATATGCTGACTTCATTGGTTGTGGCAAGTGTTGTGCATTATTGGTCTGGCATTAATTTGAAGGTGCCTGAGCTGCTCAATTTATTATCTATGGCATTGATGGGGATGCGGATCGGTTTATATTTCAATGCCTTCTCCGGATCGGCACTTATCCGCAACATCTGGAACTCCTTACAATCTGTGTTTATTGCATTGGTTGTAACCGTATCAGTGGCGATAGTGACAGCGCAATTGGTGGATTATCCGATATATTTATTGGTCTTGTCTTGGGCGCCCGGCAGCATGGAAGCAATGTTATTTGCGGCAATGGCGATGAAAGTGAATGTGGGCATCGTCATGGCAAGCCATATTATACGTATGTCTTTACTTCATATTGTGCCGATGTTTTTCGTGATAATAGAGGGGCGGCGCAAAAAAAACTAAACTGCTGCGGGTATCATGGTATGTAAGGGTTGGTGAAATTCCCCCGTTATGAAAACGGGGGAATGATATTATTGCAATTAGCCAATCAATCAGGCTGAATGCTGTTTCAGGTAGTCCAGAACAACTTGATGGTGATCACTGGTTTTGAATTTATCAAAAACGTGTTCAATGTCGCCCTGCGGATTAATCAAGAAACTGATGCGGTGAATGCCGTCATAGGTTTTACCCATAAACTGTTTCTTTCCCCAAACACCAAATTGCTCGGCAAGTTGGTGATCAACATCAGAAAGCAACGTAAAATTCAGCATCTCTTTTTCTGCAAAACGAGATAGTTTTTCTGATGTGTCCGTGCTTATACCCAAAACTTCAACATTGAGGCTTTTCAGCTCACTCATCGTGTCGCGCAAACCACATGCTTGGACAGTACAACCGGGAGTCATTGCTTTGGGATAAAAATAAACTAAAACCCGTTGTCCTTTGAAGTCAGACAAACTAATGGGCTCGCCATCTTGGTCAGGAAGGCTGAATTGTGGTGCCTTATCACCGGCTTTCAATGGACTCATCACGCATTCTCCGTTTGATCGTTTTGATTTAAGTGATTTTATTACGTTAATACAGTTAGGTGTTCTTGCACTAAATTCCATGTATGGATATATGAATTTGGGGCTAATTTGTCTCCTTTCCTTATTATGTTCAATCTTCATTCATATGTGTTCATCTTATGGAAAAATTATATTTCAATTTGGGTAGCGCAGGAACTTATGATTCGAGATAGTTCTGCACACTGACTGTGCCTTGTGCATTTAACTCTGCACATAATTGCTGAAAGGTTTCTTTGAAAATCGAGCCGTTATCATCCAATGGATGGTGGCCGGTAATCTGGATTTGTAGGCGGGCCGGGAGATTTCCTTCTGCAGGATGCGTTTTTGAAACCAATTCAGCAATATTAAGGTTCTGGGTCGTGAACAGGTTGGTAAACCGTTCAACGATCCCCGGAGAATCATCCACATCTACTTTAACAGTAATGGCCGAAGGAAATTTAGTCTGAATACCGCACCGGGTGCGTTTCATTACTACAAGCAATTCAAGCTCTGCACCTTTTTGGGGCAGGGTGGATTCAATTAATGTAATGGCATTCCAGCTGCCGGATAGCAGCATGATAAAAGTAAACTCTTCGCCAAACATTGCCAGACGGCTGTCTTCAATATTACAGCCGCATGTGCTGACAAGCCGGGTAATAGTATTGACGATGCCGGGACGATCTGTACCGAGGGCAGTGATCACTAAAAAGTGTTGTTCTGATGTTGGCAAAGCGATTTTCCTTTAATTGTAATAAGTGTTTGCTGTGTGTATCTGTTTAAACATAAAAAATGATCAAGAGAAGGTCAATCGTATTTGTTAATAAGGACACGATTATAATTTTCGTTTAATCGTCTACACTTGGTATTAACAAAATTCATTGAAATCGCGTGTTTAAAGAGTTTTCTTCTGTATTACAAGAAAGTACCATGAACCTCTCATATGTGGTTTTTGGTTTAATTAAGGGGAAGTGGCGATGGTGAGCGGAAATTTTGGTTTTACAGGCAGTATGGTTGCGTTGATAACACCAATGAATTCAGCAGGTCAAGTTGATAAAGCCAGTTTGAAAAAAGTGGTAGAATACCATATCTCCAGTGGTACATCTGCGATTGTATCTGTCGGAACGACAGGGGAAAGTGCAACACTTAGTCATAATGAACATGTTGAAGTCGTATTGATGACACTGGAAATCGCAGATGGGCGCATTCCTGTGATTGCCGGAACTGGCGCAAATGCCACGGCTGAAGCCATTTCGCTGACCAATCGTTTCGAAAACACGGGCGTTGTGGGTTGCCTGTCAGTAACTCCTTATTATAATAAGCCGTCACAGGAAGGGTTATATCAGCACTATAAAGTGATCGCTGAGAATACTGACTTACCACAAATTCTGTATAATGTGCCGACTCGTACCGGATGTGATTTACTGCCACCAACTATCGCTCGCTTGGCGAAATTGAAAAATATTGTTGCAGTCAAGGAAGCAACAGGGAACTTAAGTCGTGTCAGTCAGATCCAAGAATTGGTTAATGATGAAAATTTCATTTTGCTAAGTGGTGATGATGGGAGTTTTGTCGATTTCATGCAGTTGGGCGGTAAGGGTTTTATTTCCGTGACAGCGAACGTCGCTGCTGCTGAAATGGCGCAAATATGCAAACTGGCTGAACAGGGCGAATATGCAGCCGCCCGCAGCCTGAACAACCGACTGATGGAATTGCATCATCAATTATTTATTGAACCTAGCCCGACGCCAGTCAAATGGGCTTGCCGCCAACTGGGGTTGATTGCCGATGATACTCTGCGTTTGCCAATGATTCCGCTAACGCAAGAGGGGCAGGACAAAGTTGGCAAGGCCTTGAAAGTGGCTGGATTACTGTAAAAATTTAGGGAATTTTAATGGCAACATTATTGCAAAAATCGAAGGTCATGAAAGTTGCTGGTCTGTCATTGGTAGTTTTTTTGGCAGCCTGCTCCAGCGATCAGCGCTATAAACGTCAGGTAAACGGGGACGAATCTTATCTTGAAACGCCTCCACTAAAAACCTTGAACATCCCTGCGGGAATGATATTACCGTTGCAAAATGGTGAATATAATATTCCATCAACAACTTCAACCGGTGCAATGGGCAAGGAGTTGGATATTCGTCCACCGTTGCAGGCTCTTGCATTATTGACTGGCTCCCGTGTTGAGAGTAGCGCACAAAGCAGTAAGTTGTTGCTTGATAATGCCTCGGAATACAGTAAGTTATGGTCGCAGATAAATGACCTGCTGGCGAAGAAAAATTATCCGATCAGCAAAAAAGATGATGCAACACAAACTCTGACAACCGATTGGATTACATGGGCGCGCGCAGATGAAAACGTTCCTTATCAGGCACGTTACCATGTTTCAGTCGATAAACAGGGTTATCAAACAGCCCTGTCTGTTTCAAGCGATGGCTTGAAACAGGGTGCAAAAGAAGTAACAAGTCCAGCGGAAATCCAGCGTTATAATATCTTGATGCTCAATGAGTTGGCTGGTGGTTTGAGCCTGCAACAGGAAGAAGCGAGCCTGAACAGCACTAAAGATACAGGTGCGTTAGTGGTACAAAGCGGCAGCGATAATACCGGGTTGCCACAAATCATTGTACGTGCGCCATACAAAACAGTGTGGAACAGGTTGCCATACGTGCTGGAGAGTGTAGGTATGCAAGTGACGGATCGTACGCGTTCAACAGGTGCGATAGACGTAGCTTATAAGGGGCTCAGCTCTTCTGGTTGGAAAACTCTGGGTGTTGAAGAACCGACTGTCAGCGAAGGAAACTACAAGCTACAGGTAGGTGATTTGGATAACCGAAGCAGTTTGCAATTTATCAGCGAGAAAGGTAAGCCATTGACTCAATCTGAGAATGATCAAATGGTCGCCGTGCTGGAAGCTGCATTTAGCAAATCCGCAGACAAGTAATAACATAAAGGGGCTTAGGCCCCTTTATATTTTGGGTGCAATTTTTCGTTTAATTTTTTATACCCAATGGATTTCAAG
>NZ_VCDN01000037.1:0-25303 GCF_033949405.1 Xenorhabdus santafensis
AAACCGAGGTTTTTCACAAACTCGTCTTTGTTTGGAATATCAGCACCATTTTGGCTTTTCTCCAAACGAGCATTTGCCAAATTTTTAGCTTCATTCACCAAGGAATCAGTTTCACTTTTTGAATATGCCCCAACCTCATCTGAAGTAGGTTTATTAGTGGTGTTATAATCCCTTCTCCAACTTGGAAGGTAGTCCTTACCATGGTTTCCATAAGTAAACTGTGCATTCGGAATACAGTCATTTACAGATGTAGGAGCCGTCGTGACACGGATGGTCATTACACTTTCAATACCCATGACTTCTACAACAGCACCCGCTAAATGGATTGAGCCACAGCCGGTATCAGTGATCATTCTATTATTGGCATATGCCCATGTGCCTTTACATGTCCAATAAGGATTATCAAAAGCTCCCTTACTTTTTAGCCATCCAATGAATTCTTCAGTTGTCCAAGTACCACCGCCACCGATAGTAACAGCTCCGCCGAATGCTCGACCTGAGCCAATATTTCGGTTGAATGCATCTTTATCAGCTACGTCTGCACCATTCTTGCTTTTTTCCAAACGGCCATTCGCATTATTATCCGCAGCCTTAGCAAGATCATAAGCTGCTTTAACCGCCTTTGGCGTCGCTGCAAGAGTTTCACTAGCGCTGTCCACTGCACTGCTCAGGATCACAAATCCTTTCTCTTTCAGCGTCGCGTCTGGGTGATTACGGCTGTTCGCGTGTTTCTGGATAGAATCATCCACATATTCACGTGTTGCCAAAACGACCGAAGGATCAACTTTCAATGTCACTGCGTTAGCGCTGCTGACAATCAGGATCATGCGGATGGTCTGGGTACGGCCGGAACCTTCCTGCAATTGCGGTTTGTAGGTTTCCGCGCAGTTACCTACCGCAATCAGAACGCCGTCTTTGTCGAACAAGCCGATTTCACGGATCCACCAGCCGCCTTCAGCTTCAGGAATAACCTGCTCAGCAATGATTTGGTTGGTGTTTTTAGGATCGATGCTCAGCGTGTTAATCGCCGCACGACGTTTTTCATTAATCAGTTTGGTTTGTTTGGTATCCGGTGTCGGCAGGCTGCCACCACCATCACCAACGGCCATATGGGTAATTTCAATTTTAGTACCCAATGCCGCAGCATTTGCCAATTTATCTGCGCCTAACTGTGTCAGCAACGCAAAGAATTTGGTACTCATGGTCTAATCCTCATGTCATCGATAATATGTATGCCCGTACCCACGATCTCTGAGCCGGATACCGTGATTTGTTCCGGGAAATAAGGGTAAATTGTCAGCTCGTCACCACTGTATGTCGCTGCCGAGTAGTAATATTCACCACGTGTATCTAAGTTGATATCCAACCCAATTAAATGCCGGCTCACTGGCTTGGCATCAAAAATCAGGTTTTCCAGTTCATCAAAGGTTTCCTGAGTGATACCGCTCTCCAGTACACCAATGTCCAGCCGGAAAGTGCCGGGAGCATCATTGGTTTGCCACCACTCTTTTACGCGGATGAGATATCCCAACGGTTCAACTACGCGCCGAATCGCACCAATCGTTCCTTTATGTTTGTGCAGGAACAGCGAGTTTTTGATCACTTCTCTTTTGGTGCTCTCAGGCCAGTTCTCGTCCCAGCGATCGACTGACCATGCCCATGCCAAATAGGGCAGCAGCGATGCCGGACATGTGTCTGGGTTCCACAATTCACGAAGTGGAACGTTGACTTTCTGCAATTCAGCACAAGCTTTAGCTGCCGCAAGCTCTAACTGAGTCGAGCCCATCGGTAGAAGGCGATCACTCATCCGAGCCTCCCATCGTCAGGGTGGTTTTGGTGCAGTAAGACGCCTGGGTTTTATCCAGTACGACGTCTTTCAATGGTGCTTTCAGTTCTACGCGTTGGATGCCTTCTACATGCAATGCGGCATAAATCGCGGATAAGCGAATGTCACGCCCCAAACGATGTTGCGCTTCTACGTAGTACTTCAGCTTCTGTTCCGCCGCCTTGCGAATAGGCTCTGATTCTGGAGTCGGGAAGATGTACAACACTGCATCAATTTCATATTCAACAATGTTGGCTGACTGAACTTTTAGCCGATCCGCCACCGGGCGTACGTTTTCATCGTTCAGCGCTTTTTCAACTTTTTCCAGCAACTCTTTGGATGCGACGCCTTTATCTTCCCGCGACATAATGGTCACTGTAACGTTGGCCGGCGATGGGCTGATTGCCGATGCATCAGCGACACGGCCGTCCGCACTGCGGGCATGGTATTCATACGCACCAACTGGCCCGGCAACACTCAAACCTTCAAAGGCTTGCGGAATGCGCACTCGATAGTCGTTGTCAGATTCCATGACTGCCGGAGTTGGAGGAACGGTGGAGTTATCCGCTGGGCGCAAGATCATGCGGGATACGTTGTTGTTCGCCCCCAGTTGATCCAAATCGCTGCCTGTTGAATACGCTACCATCACAGCTCGCGCCGCTTCATTAACGCGCTGACGCAAAAGCAGTTCACGATAAACGTTCTCTTCCAGCAACTTGACCAATGGCTCGGACTCCAGTTGCAAAGTGCGAGCAATGGCTTCTTGCTGATCTTCTGGATAAAGCGAAATCAATCCTTTTTTGCGCTCTTCCAGTAGTTGTTCATAATCCAGCGGCTCAACCACATCCGGTGGTGGTAGCTGGCTTAAATCGATTGTTGGCATGCTTTACCTCTCGAGAATAGCCTTACCGGGAATGGTTCACCGGAATCGAAAGTGAAAATTCTTTGGCTGATTGATGGTAAGTTCCCGTAATATCCACCACCATTTTGCCGTCCTGCCCGGTTTCCATTGTGATGGACGTTAGCGTTACACGAGGCTCCCAACGGCTGATAGCGGTGTAGCTGGCTGCCATCACCTGAAGCCGGAGCGCCGGGTTCTGTGGCCAGTCGATTAATTCGGGCAGTAAAGAACCATAAGTACGACGCGCGATACGGCTGCCTACTGGGGTTAATAAAATATCGCTGACGGATTGCCGGACGTGTGCCAAATCTGTCAACTCCCGGCCTGTTTTCCGGTTCATTCCCAGATACATCATACGGGGCCTCCTGTTGTGTCACCGCCTGACCTGACGCCGGTGTGTTTATGGGAATCCACGACCACGCCGTTGGAACTGAATGTGCCTCCGGAGTGTTCAATATTGCCCGTCATTTTGCCGCCGTTGCGCACAATTAAGTTGCCTGTGCTCATCAGCTGCGTACAGATGACTTCCGGTGTGTCCAGCGTAATTCGGGTGCTGGCAACACAGGTGATTTCCGGCGCGGTAATATGGGCGGAATCCGATGCAGTCACTGTCGCGGTTTTGATGCCAGTCACAGTCAATGCGCCGGATTGCGGTTCATACTCCATCACGGCACCATCCGGAAACGTAATATGCGTTGCTTCTGGTGATGTTGATGGCGCCGGAAACTCATCTGAAAAAATCGCAGTCAATACAAAGGCGGTGGTCAGCTCTCCGCCTATGGACAGTAATAAAACCTGCTCACCAACACTGAGCGCCCACCATGTGCGGGAGTTTCCCGCTCTGGATGCCAACCAGTGCAGCCAGTTGGTTTCAAGATTGCCTGTCGCGACCCGGCACACTCCCTTGATGGTATCCACTTGGGTAATGACGCCTGTTCGGATCAGGTTGCGCAATAAGCGCATCAGTTCAGTGAGTTGTGTGTTCATGGCGTAAGAATGCCATGAAAAAGCTGACCGGACATTAAACTAGGCTTGTAAGAAACAGCACACAAATCCAGAAATAAAATCGTTTAATATCAATTTATTAACATGAAAAACAAAAGGCCTTTCCGGCGATGGGAGAAGGCCTTTTGCGAGTGATGGAATAGCGTTGAATGACTTGAAACAAAATGCCGTGATTTATATACCCGTCATCTTTCAAGTTGCCTCTCGACTTTTAGCCAGGCAAATTCGTTCCCGCTGAATTTGTCATTTCCTTGCCGCCGCAACACACCTTGAAATTCATAAGGTATAGGAAGAGTTATTCCGCCTTACACTGCTGAACGACTTCACGGACATATTGTTGCAAATAGTCTAGTTTGGCTTGATCGCGGATGATTCCGGCTCGGATATCGTAAATAGCGCGTCCAGCTTTTGCAGTGAGTTCGACTTGGGCTCCATCGCCCACGCTGCGGGTGCCGGTATCTCGGTTTTGGGTGAGCTGACAGGTAGCAAGGTTGGCGGCGGCGATTTGCACCCGGCGATGGCCGGCAGCAATATCAGCACGTAAGGCCGTATTTTCTTCAGTGACATTAGCTAATTTTCCTGAATAGTATTTATCCAATTCCGCGGCTCGATTTTGGGCATCTTTCATTTGCTGAATGGCAGCCAGCGTTTCTGAATGCGCTTTTTGGTTGATGGCAACAAGCTGAGTCGCATGCTGTTGTTTCAACCCTGCCACTTCACTGAGAAACACGGAACGATGCCCCCACCAACCAAGGCTTCCGCCCATGATTAGGCTCACAATCAATGGCATCTTTTTCATTATTTCAATCCCCAACAAACCAGTTCAGCCTCCTGCTCACGACGCAAAACTTGCCCATAACACCCGTTCGACTGCCCCCGGGTTTTTCGACAATCGCGTCCACCATCGTAGATCCAACGCTTAATCTCGGCACAGGCACCTTGTTTATCCCCTGCATTGAGTTTGCGATAAAAAGTAGAAGAGAAACATTTTGCGGGGCCGATATTATACGGGCAGAAGCTGGCTATACCGGCAATTTGCGGTTCAGTGAGAGGAACATGGATATTTTTTCTTACCCAATCAATCGCCTTATCCGCCTCAATCCGATTCAGTGTGTCACATTGTTCACGTGTCAATTGCATTCCTTTGTGTACTTTTTTGCCATCCACATGTGTCACACCCCGGCATATTGTCCAAACCCCGCCCGCATCTTGATAAGCAGACATACGATTACCTTCTTTCTCATCCAAAAACTGGGAAAGAATGAGGGAAGATGTCGCGCCACCAACCACCAGAGCGAGAACCCATTGGCTGAGTTTCGTTTTAAAATCTTGCACGCTGTCCCCCGCATACTGTTTTCACATGCTATAACTCTTTCGGTGCTTGGTTGATCAGCTCGCTGACAATCTTGGCTGATTTTGATGCAGGCTCTAGTTCCAAGTTTTCCAGAATGTTTTTTAAAATCAGGGTGCGTTTCATTTGCTCCTGACGATTGAGCCGATAGGTCAAAACCCCAAGGCAGATGCTGGCAAATACCCCAAGAATAAAACTCCATTCATATAAAGAAAGCCCGGAAAAAATGGCGGTTGTACTGACGCAGGCATAAGTGGCATGACTGTATTTATCCATGCACATCCCTTAATCCCATAGCTGGATAATCGGTTTGCTGGCTACCGGCATAAATTCCGGCATTTCAACCTTCGTTCCATGTGGCAATACCGCGCCAAAATCAGCCAATCCCGGATTTGCCTGCAATACACGTTCAGTCATACCCAGCGTACGGCCATAATGACGCCAGCAGATGGCATCAACCGTTTCATTTTGTTGTGCGATAATTTGCATAAACTCTCCTTTTTCTTTGCAGAAAATAGTTTGTAAATCGGAGAGTTATGATCGAATAATGAGAAATATGCTTCAATGAGATGAAATTGTCAGAAAAGTGATACAAAAACAAACAGGCGTTTCATTTATGCACTTTTATTGGCGTTAAAAAGCACAAAGGCAGGAAATCGTTTCCTGCCTTTGTGCTATTTTGTTTTTTTGCTGTGACTTGCCATCCATAACCTGTCAGATTTAATCTGACAACCAACTATCATCCTCCCAAACTTCCTGAATTAGCTCCATCATATGGTCGCGTTCACTACTGTTGTTCGTCCCTGTTACTTTTACGGAGGTATTGCTGCTGATTGCAATCCTAAAATGTGTATCAGGATAATGCGGTAATATTCTTTTTTTTAGTTCATTTTCAAGCGCAGCCATAACTGCTTCAGAAACATTAGTTTGTTTATCGAAAAGTACTTCTACTCGCATTCTTTTCTCCTGATAAATCTAATCTTCAATCGAACTTGAGTCCTCTAATACATCAACATCTAACAAATTGTTTGTTGATTCTTTCTTATAACTACTGTGTCTTTTTTCATAAGGTGCAGATAATTCCGCTATCCAAACCAAAGCCAGTTCTTTGTCTTCCGCATGATTGCATTCGCAACTTGTTGCCATTCTGGCAATAAAATTAATACGTTGCGCTACCAATGATTCCATAAGAGATTCCATTGATATATCCGCCTCCATATAAAACTGTATGTTTATACAGTACACCTAATTTACGAAAAGTTAAAGAAGTTTTTTCCTTTCATAAAGATAAAATTTGATAGTTAATAACTATCATTTATTACTTTTATAGGAATATTTGCTAATGTCATTTTTAGCTCTTTTGTTACACCTCCTCCCTCTCCCACACCGCATTCCAGCGGCCACATGGCCTGTCCATCCGTACAGTTATTGACAGAACTCCAAGAGGAAAATTTTTTGTTCCTTTTATAAACTATCTGTTCAGGCTTAGGCTCTGCGTTCAATTTAGGCACAATGTTCCACTGGTGAATACGCGTACAAATAAATTCTGCGCGAGGCAAAAAAGGCGATGTCACGCCTTGTATTGAGTGAATGTCTTCGCCATAAGGGCTTCCGAATGGAATATGTTTGTAAGATAAGCGAATGACCAGATCGCGACGTGCAACCCAAGGCCCTCCCTGTGCTTGCGTATAGTCAGCCCAGTTCCCTTTATCCGCAGCCTGTAGAACAGCATTGATTTTTTTATCAGATAAACATACGTCTCTGAGACGACGTAATTCGCGCCAAACCGAAACCGGAGCGCCACCAATTTGTTGAAATTGTCTAATGCGCCAACGACTCGCCCATGCAGTGACTGATTTAGCCATATCGCGCAGAGATTCACCCGTTTCATGGTCTTTTTCTTCTTCCAGTGCATAACCATCTATATTTTTGGAAATGTACTTTGCGATATAACCTGTTGCACTACCTTTATTAGGATCAATCTTTCTATAATCAAAACGCGCTTTTTTAGCTCCATGATGCTGTAACTCATTTTTATCTTCCTGACATGCATAATGTTCAAGGATCGCCCTAACTTGTTGTTGATGCTCCGGCATCATAAACAGCACCATATGCCAATGGGGGGTGCCATCATGGTGAGGTTCCACCACCCGAAAACCAAATATGTGAATTCGCGCACGGGCAATCGCAGCACGCGCTTTTGCCCAGACACCACTCAAATAACGCTGGGTATCGCGCGGAGTCACGCCAGCCCAATCTTTAACAAATCCACCTTGATAGTGAACCGCATGATACTTTGCAGGCGCAGTGATGGTATAAAACTCACCAATGCAATTCATTTTGTGAGCGATATCTTCGAAACCACGCATTCTGACCATCAATTCACAACGCCGGATGGCCGGATTTGCGTTACTATGCACAACGGTATCAGCCAGGGATATCCGTTCCCCTTCTTCATTTTCCAAATCAAAATGCTTGAAAAACTCACGGTTACGCCGTTTCTGCTCCAACCATTCTCTTAATGCCTGACGTGATACATAAGGCGAAGCCGCTTGTTGCACTTGTCCGACAGCAATCGCCATATGTTCGGATTGGATATCGCGTAAACGTTTCAAACGAAAATACCACCAACGCGCAGACATCATTCGCAACATTCCCGAGCATAATTGGTCAATCGATGGTGTTTTTCGCCCACAATTGAAACTCTGCCAATAAGGAGGATTAGTGCCGCACAGCATCGTCAGTTTCGCCAGCAATTTGTATAGCCTGCCGACACGAGAAAATAACTCACCTTCATTGTCAGCAGAGACTGGCGGATATTTTTGTGAATAGGCCAAAGAGTAATGCTCATAATTGCCGGATATGAACACGGAAATGTCATGCGCGAATTTCATGAGCTGCTTACGATCGTAAGTCGCCAGATTGTCCAAATGATGAACAAAAGGAAAAGGAGATATTCCGGCAAGGTTGCTGTCAGGAAGACAGCGGTTGAATTGGTATTTTTCCTTTACTAACTGCAATCGGGGCAGGACATTTTGCCCGACCGTTTTTCTCAGGAAGGAATTTGCCTCACGGCGGCCTGCACGGGAAAAAATGTCAACATAACGATGGCTGAAATACTTTGCCAAAAAATCTGGCATCTGCCCGATATATTGATGGCGCCATTGGTGATCTTCCGCGTTGACTTCCCATAATAAGCGCTCTGCCATTGAAATGCCCTGCGGTGTATTCGGCCTGAATTCCGCAGTTTGTTTTTGGCCGGCAATTAAATAGCCATTATTATGTGTGTTGGTGATAACGCCGCTATTCATCAATCTTACCATGTTAAGGTGCGCAAGTTTAAAGGTGTGCAAATGCCTGGCGTATCCATGCCATTCACTGATGTTAAAAAATATGTTCAAAAAATAACGGTGAGTCAGCCCGGCTCAGAAGAGAGATTCCGAAGGCAATGTCAGATGCTTTGGAAATTGGCTGACAACAACTTTAATATGGTTCATCGCCTTAATCAGGGCTTGTTTTTCTTCTTGGGTAAAATGCTTGAACTCAATATCGTGTCGGGAGAGTGGAATGTTCGCCAAATAAAAAATAGCGGATAATGCCCGCTTATTTTCTTCATAGTGGCAGTCTTTCTTATCGCGCATATCAGCTAAAAAGCGATTGAATTCCTTTTCGTCATCCCCCCAGTATGTTGCCCTGATCCTTGATAGATGATTCAATCCTTCCAGCCGTTGGCCGAGGTTAATCTGGGCAAATTTTTCTTTCTCAGTATTCGCCATTGTTTTCCCTCAACATTTTCCTCTTAATCATTATTTCTTGAGCAATTTCACTTAAGACATACTTCTTAAACAATCGTCAATTCACGGGCACATATCGTGTATAAAGATTGAAATTCGGACGTTCATGATGCAATATCTCTCAATGGTTTTCTGCTTAACCAATCAGGGCTCACTAAAGATCTCATTTCGAGAACTTTAGTGGGATACTAATATCTATTATCTGTACTGTCAATGAAAAATACCAATATTGAGATCAAAATGGGGGCTGATAGTGGGGGAAGACCTGCTATTGAACGTCTTGTCCGCGCATATGGATTTAAGTCACGTCAGGCCCTAAGCGACCATTTGGGCGTTTCCAAAAGCACTATGGCAAACCGCTATCTTCGTGATAGCTTTCCAGCAGATTGGATCATCCAGTGCAATCTCGAAACTGGTGCTTCACTGCTGTGGTTGAGCACAGGCCAAGGTGAAATCTTTCCAGATGGTGAAAATGGCAAAACAGAACGACTGGAAGATATCATTGCCCCGTCGATTTCTCGTGTAAAACTGTCGGGAGGTAAGCTGAATGAAGCAAATCCCGTAATTCTGGACAGCGAATTAATTTCCAAGGAGCTCAAAAACCCGTTGGTTGTTGATGATGGAATCGCATGGTATTTGCTGGATACCCAAGAAGACAATATTCAAGATGGCTTATGGTTAGTGGATATTGAGGGAATGCATAGCATCAAAAAGATTGCCAAAATCCCAATCAGCAAGATCAGGGTCAGCGATAATGATGTTACATTTGATTGCGCAATCAGCGATATTCAATTCATCGGCCGCGTTGCTCTGATGATCTCCAAGCAATAACAATCCGGCTTATACCCGATAATCTTCAGGCAGAAATGCGGCTAACAAAGCAGCGGATTGAAAAATGGAACTTGGGGTAAAAGAGGTTCATATCGGGGTTATCCCTAATCATTGGGGTAACCCTGACAGCACTTCGCTCATTTTTCCATGTAAGCATCATATGCCTTATCAAGGTATACAACCCGTATGAAGTTCAAGAACCGGTTGAAGAGCAATAATCAGCGCGAAGATAAATAATGCGAACGAGAAAGCCGGTACAAAACATGCTCTCTTAATGGATGCCCTTCTGCCAACGCTGGATGCATGAATGTGTGCTCATCCCTGATCATATCCAATTTTTTCATGACACTTTCTGAGCGGTAGTTAGGGACAGCCGTAAAAGCGACAATTTCCTCCAGATTAATTTCCATAAAAGCAAATGCCAATACTCTGCGGGCAGCTTCACAAGCATAGCCTTTCCCCCAATGTGGCTTATCCAGACGCCAACCTATTTCAACGAAAGGAGAAGAAGAAAATGGAAACTCAATTTTAGGGATATTCAGCCCGACAAAACCAATAAACTCACCGCCCTGCTTTAATTCAACCGCCCATAACCCCCAACCATTCTGGCTCTCAAATTTACGGATGCAGTTATCAAGTAGAACATCACTCTGCTCTTGAGTGAGAGTGCCGGGGAAAAACTCCATGACTTCGGGATTGCTATTCAGGCGAAAGAAAGGTTCTTTATCTTCTTCTTTCCAGGCTCGCAACCGCAATCTGCCGGATTCCAATTCAAAAATCACGAAGCCTCCTTGAAATATAAGAAAAAATTTAAGTCCAATCAAAATCAGCCGGGATTAAAAAAAAGCTGCCGGAAAATATTATGTTTTTTATTTTCCGGCAGCAAACACAATCAAATGTTACGAGCAATTATCAAGTACCGTTTTTTCAAGCACTATTTTTGGCTTTTGGTTTATCTCCTTGGCTATCCTTGATAGAAACAACGCGATCCATTTCAGATTTTTTCTTATTCTCTACTTGCTCAGACTGGCCGACAAATAGCCCGCCACGCCGAATAGACATACTTCCACAGCGGCTGATGCCCCTCAGTTCACCATGCTCGAGAATATCCAATGTATCCGCACAACAGGTTCCATCGACATGCCCGTCAATGATGATCTCAGGTGCATTAAGCTCACCCTCAACTTTGCCGGCATGCATAATACGAATTGCACCACCTTTTACCCGGATATTACCTACAATTTTGCCCCAGACCTGAATATCCCCTTCCATATCGATATCGCCCTTGAATACTGAGTTTTTTGCAATAACAGTATTGGGGCGCGCTTCTACATTAGGCGATTTTTTCTCTTCAGTTTGTATTGGTGTAATTGATGTAGTCGAATTGGCAACAGGTGCCTCAGTTTTTTTTCCAAACATAGCTTTTATTCTCTTCGTAAAGTAAAACACTAAAGCTAAAAAAGATAAAATTGCTGTTATGGTACAACCAAAATGGTAACCATAAAGATATAACCCTAAAGCAATTCCCCAAAGGAGCCATACGCTGTATAAAAAAGTGTTATCTGAAAAACGATACTTTTTCATGTCGTTCTCGTTTTTGTTGTTTTTTCTTATATTCCATCAGCAATATATCTATCAATATGCCTCAGCAAATCATGGGAAAAGATTGTTAAAACAGATCCTAGCATTCTACTAGTATAAAAAACAATCTACCAAACTATAACAGAGGCATTTATAGCGTTATTACACGGATAACGCTGTTATTTGAGTTAACCTTCTGAATTTACTTTTAATTATTTCATATCTCTGAAATTAAGGAAATCAGGCATAGCAAATTAAATTTGCTGCCTGCATAGGTACCACCTAGGAATTTAATAAATTTAAAACAATTTTCAAACAAATTTAATAACATTGGATGTATCTGTGTTTAAAAGACAAGAAGTCGCAATGCAAGCAGCTACAAGGTAAGACTGAATAGCATGATCGATGCAGCAAGCCATAGAAGATGACACCAACGCTATCTCATTGATTTAAAATGCTTCAAGATCGCATCAACATTAAGCTTCATAATTAAACAACCAAAACAATGTACTCGAGATAAAAAGGAGTGCAGGTTCAGTATAAGAATCGTTTTATCCTCGATAAAAAATAAGGCTCAATTTTAAATGATGAGGCAATGTTTTAATGTCAACTAATTAAGGGCAACTTGTGGATGAAATAAATTCAAAAAAGAAAACATATTAAAATATTAATAATGTCCTTTTTGTTAACTTATAGAGCCAATATCAACCCAAACCGACATATTTAGAACACGGTGAATTAGGTTGAATTTTAAATTCATCATTCCGAGTTTCAGTTATCGATATTTACTCACTACGTTAACAAAAAAACACCACCCAAGAAAAAACATTATTAATCATAATGATACAAATCAGGCGTTTGTTAAAATTGTTCACTTTATCTAAAAAATCCAAAACTAAGTAACTTAACGGGCTAAAGAATGACAATATTAATACTCATTTATGCCCCTTACAAAAAAATCAAATAAAGATTAAACAATAAGAGATAAAAAACAAACAAATCACAAAGAAGTTATTTTCAATCGCAAAAAAAGAGGCGTAAAATAAATTTATATCACAAAATTTTACACTTAAACCTAACACAAATATTTATTTAGCTATATAATACTGACAGTGATTTAATTGATGTACGCATGAAATTTCAAGATCTTTCAATACAGGCTTAATCATCCTTAGATTCTATCAACATAATCTGAGGATGAAGGAAGGTTTTTCAACATTCATTAATTAATAAAATAAATACGCCATGCACTCATCAAAAAAAATGATTACTCATGATACGGAAAATTAGGAGTATAAAATGAAAAGGACGACATGTTTAGCTCAAAAGAGTATTTGTACTCTTCAATTATCCATGCCAGATTTCAGTATACTAGAACATAAACATAGAGGGCTGTATATTTTACTTGAAGGTGAAATGGTATGGAAAGATAGCATCAATACTTATCACATCACATCGAATGAGATCCTTTTTACCCATCCGGGAAGCTACGCAGCTAAAACTAATACAGAAAGTTGCCAGATATTATGGTTGCCATTGCACATGGAGTTCCTGCGCAGTTTTTTAAAACGTTATGGCTCGCTGCTGAGCAAAATAGAGCGACAAGATTTTCCTGCTTACCGGTTAATTCCTTTTAATCAATTTCCTCTACTGACGGAAAGCATCCGCGGGCTTGCAAACTTACTGGCCCACGATTCTCCTCCTGCCTTGATCCAATTAAGGGTTGAAGAGTTACTGCTGTTACTTTCCTTGAGTAAACAGGGATCACTGTTGATGTCTATTCTAAGGAAACTCAGCAATCGTCAAGTTGAGCGCCTGCAAACATTTATGGAAGCCAATTATCTCAAGGAATGGAAGTTAAACGATTTTGCACGAGAATTCGGAATGGGGCTGACTTCTTTCAAAGAGCTATTCAATAGTGTTTATGGCACTTCTCCCAAAGCCTGGATCAGTGAACAACGGATTTTGTATGCACATCAGCTTCTACTAAACAGCGAAATGAGTATTGCGGATATCTCACTAGAATCCGGCTTTTCCAGCCAATCCTATTTTACTCAGAACTATCGACGACGTTTTGGCTGTACGCCTAATCGGGCCAGATATGGTAAAGATTAGTACCTTATTCCATCACACAAAGTCGGTTGGGTAAAATCCACATTAAAATAAAATGAAATGAAAAACCGCTACTTAAAAGATTGAATAAATATGGTGGTGGCTCATTGCTATCAGAAAATAAACCGAGCTTGTTTTAAGTCACCACCAGAATGTCTATTAATGCCATACAACGAGGAAATATATCAATCTACATACAAAAGTTCATTTTTGATGTTAATTAAATCCTGTTGACTAAAGCTAATATTGGTTTCCCTTTCGGTATCACGTAATATTTTTTCTGCAATCATCTGGGTTAAAGGAGAAATAATGTTGAAATGATCGCCATTTTCAATAGAGTAAATCTGCAATGGAATCTTTTTATTTTCAGCTAGTTTCTTGATTTCATCAAATTCTTCCCAATAAGCTTCCTCTCCTTCAAAATAAAAAGTGGGTGATTTTATGGAAGATAAAAAAGTACGCGGGGAGCGCAATTCAAATTCTTCAGGATTATTTTGATCAAATGGAACAGCAACCGGCACAGAGCCGTACTCAAGGCGTAAACGTAAATCGGGAATTCCACCCAATGAAAAAACAGCCCTGAATTTTTCAGTATATTCGCTGGCTAATAATGCCCGAGTTCCGCCGGTACTGTGCCCAACCAAATAGATTCGCTCTGGATCCACATAAGGAAGTTTCGCCAAATATTGCCTTGAAGATTCAATATCCCGAATTTCGCCGTAGAACATCTCATAGCTGCCGGGGTTAATATTTTCACCACGAAAGCTGGGGATCATCAGCACCATCCCTTCACGCCTGAATGCAGATCCTGATTGATCGTTTTCATAAGGCTGTTCAGACCAGAAAAAATCACTGTTGCCGATACCACCATAGCCGCCGATCAACCAAATGACAGCAGGATGTTTTTTGCCCTTATCCGCGGGCGGAGCGCTGAGAAATGCGGCCATATTCCCGTCTTCAGCCGGGTAATGCACCAATGAAAAAACATCTTCCGGCGGAATGGCTGGCTCTCCATCACTTACAAAACTATCATCAACAATATTAGTTTTAAATTTGGTATGAGCCTCAGAATAACTGTCTTTACGCAAATTAAAGCTATAACTCTCTTCATTACATGCAACGAGTAAAAAACTAAATATGACGAGAGTAAATTTAAATAAACTAAAGATTTTCTGCATAAGATAACCTTAATAAATAATTTTATTTTCCTGTTGCCATTTTAAATTTATATTACTGTTATCATATGAACAAGCTGGTTGGAACGCCAGAAAAACTTAATGAAATCTAAACAAAATTAAGTAGTATTACTGGTTTTTTTGGATAAAGAAGGCGGGATCTTTGCCTGCGAAACATATCAAAATGCTGGCAGGCACGAGATCGAAGCGAAATGAAAAGAAATTAAATACAATAAAAATCAATATAATTAGTGGTTTTCTTTCTTGCTGTCTGCGTTATAAAAAACCGTACCCAGCTTGATTCTTTCGCGACCGGTAGACAGACGATGCCTATTAGTATCACGAAGGGAATATATACAACCGCAATATTCCTGCTGATAAAATTCTTCACGCTTACTGATTTCTATCATACGGGAAGAGCCACCACCTTTGCGCCAGTTATATTCCCAGTAAATTAAATCTGGATAATGTGATGCGGCCCGAACACCACATTCATTAATTTGCTGCATATTTTTCCAGCGGGAAATACCAAGCGAGCTGGTAATGACAGGAAAACCGTGTTCATGGGCATAAAGTGCTGTCCGCTCAAAACGCATATCAAAACACATAGTGCAGCGAACACCGCGCTCAGGCTCGTTTTCCATTCCTTTCGCGCGCTCAAACCAATTATCACGATCGTAATCCGCATCAATGAAAGGAATGCCCATTTGCTCTGCAAAACGAATGTTTTCATCTTTGCGAAGCTCATATTCTTTGAGGGGATGAATATTCGGATTATAGAAAAATATTGTGAAATCAATTCCTGAAGCCAGCATTGCTTCCATTACTTCACCTGAACAGGGTGCACAGCATGAATGCAGCAGTACTTTACTGTACCCGTTTGGCAGTGGAAGAGGGTTACGTTCATAATTCAGTGACATAATATCCTTTACCTAATGCAGACAATAAAAAAATCAGGAAGAGAACATAATTTCCCTTCCTTTGTTTATTGGTTGACCATCTTACCCTTTTCTAATGCCCGGCGGCAATTCTTATAGGAACAGCGCTATAAATGTCACCGCGATGAAGGCAATCATGTAAAGGTCATTTTATGCCGGTAATCCCATTAGGATAATGGTGATGGAAAATCAGACTTCCGGCAAAATTTGCCCACCATCCACAACAATTGTTTGCCCTGTAATGTACTTAGCTTCATCGGAAGCCAGGAAACAGGCAGCATAACCAATATCTTCCGGTGTTCCCAAAGCTTTCATTGGCGTTGTATCTTTAACATTATTAAGGAAATCATCACCAAATGCCTGTAAGCCTTCGGTCATAATCATTCCCGGCATCACAGCATTAATGGTAATGCCTTGCCCCGCATATTCCAATGCAGCACTACGCATGAACCCCAACTGCCCGGCTTTGCTGGAACCATAATGGCTGTAACCTGAAATCCCTGTTATCTCCCCTGTTATTGACGAAGTGATAACTACCCGCCCATAGCGTTGTTGTTCCATAACATGCAAGGCAGCCTGCACTAAGAAAAAAGTTCCCTTCAGATTAACTGAATGCACGAGATCCCATTCTTCAGCCGTCATATCTTTCAGATAACACTGTGGAAAAATACCCGCATTGGAGCAAAGAATATCAAGCCTGCCGTATTTTTCGACAATTTTATCAATAGCATTTTTACATGCAGCCTGATCAGTAACATCGAGGGAAAGGAAATCGACTTCCAGCTCTTTGGCAACTTGCTCTCCTTTGATTTTATCAGTACCAGCAATAATCGTTATCGCTCCAGCTTGTTTTAACACCTTAGCAATACCT
Organism: Xenorhabdus santafensis; assembly: GCF_033949405.1. Lineage (NCBI taxonomy): Bacteria > Pseudomonadati > Pseudomonadota > Gammaproteobacteria > Enterobacterales > Morganellaceae > Xenorhabdus > Xenorhabdus santafensis. The sequence goes on from NZ_VCDN01000037.1 coordinate 16,385, forward strand.
CTACCAATACCTTTAGTTCCCCCTGAAATAAAAGCAATTTTTCCGGTCAAATTAAACATAGCTGTTCCTTTATATGGTTCGATAGTGTTTTCTATTCAAAAAGAAAATAATTTTCACTATATTTTCAAGTGGTTAATTCAACAATATCAATAAATGAAAGTCGCGTATCAGAAAAAATAAGCATAAAAATTACATTTATAATGACATGAAATAAAAAACACAGCCTGTCTATTTAAGTCCTTCCATATTTTTATTATGAAAAAAGACATTATTGCATTAATGAAAAATTGCCTATTATTATTTTGACCCTTATTTTTAATATTAAAAACAGGTTACCCTACATGATAAGACAAGGTACGCAAAATATGACTCTCGATAACTCATTCTTAAATGAGTATGATGGCACAGCATTATCACCGATTTTATTCCTTAAAAGAGCTGTACTCAGTAATGGCGATGACGTTGCCATTATAGATGAAGAACACCGTTGGACTTGGCGTCAATATGCCTATCGCTGTGAAAGAATAGCGGTTTCACTGCAACACATGGGAGTTAATAAAGGCAGTGTAGTGTCTGCCCTTTTGCCTAATGTCCATGAATTACTGGAATTACATTTTGCTGTACCTTTAGCGGGCGGTATTCTCAATGCGTTAAGTACCCGAATAGATTCAGCAACATTAAATTTTATCTTGGAAAGACTTAACCCAAATATATTTATTATTGATATTAATTACATTTCACTGCTGGATAATGTTTGTTTTAATAATCAAGTTAAGATAATTGTTGTTGATGGAAATAATTTAAATAATCCAATATCCATCTCTGAAAATTTATTTTACCCCTATGAATCCTTGATAACTGAACACTCTTCAAAACCACTGTCATTTGTTCAATTCGATGAACAAGACGCTATAAGTATTAATTCAACTTCGGGTACCAGTGGCCAGCCCAAGTTGGTCGTTTATTCCCATCGGGGAGCATTTCTTAATGCTATTTCCAATATTTTGGACTGGGATATGCCTAAACGACCTGCTTATTTATGGACACTGCCCATGTTTCATTGCAATGGTTGGTGTTTTCCCTGGACAATTGCGGCACGCGCCGGCACACATGTCTGCATGAACAAATTTGATGCCGAAAAAGCGACTTTCCTTATACAAGAACATAATGTCACGCACTATTGTGGCGCTCCAATTGTTCATTACTCCATAGGCAGAACAGCACAAAAATATGGCATCCATTTTAATGGCCGTGTATCCGGCCTGATTGCAGGTGCCCCGCCAACAGAAATGATGTTTTCCCTGCTGGATGCCGCTGGCATCACTGCAACACATGTTTATGGCTTAACCGAAACTTATGGGCCTGTTGTAGTTTGCGAAAATAAACCAGAATGGGAAGATCTGCCAAAACCGGAAATGATCTTAAAGAAAATGCGACAAGGGATCGTCTCCAATTTACAGGGACAGGTGAGTGTCATCGATGAAACCAGCAAAACAGAAGTTCCTTTTGATGGCAAAACAATTGGTGAGGTTGCTGTACGAGGCAATATAGTCGCCTCTTACGATCCTGTGCGATATGTTTCATTAGAAACCACTAGCCAATGGTTTTATACCGGGGATTTAGCCGTTGTTGAACCCGATGGCTATATCAAGATCATCGACCGGAAAAAAGATATCATTATTTCTGGCGGAGAAAACATATCCAGCCTCGAATTAGAGAACGCCCTTTCCAGCTATCCCGGGATTACAGCCGTAGCAGTTGTAGCGAAACCTGACGAATATTGGGGAGAAGTTCCTCATGCATTTATTGAACTTGACGAAAATGCATCACTCACAGAAGAAGAGCTGGATGATTATATTTGTACCATTGTCGCCCGATATAAACGCCCAAAAGGGTATACTTTTTTAATACTGCCTCGAAATGTTAATGGAAAAATCATGAAAGACCAATTAAGGAAACGTGTCAAAAATTAAGCCACTAAAGAAATGTTAATAACAAAAGATAAACCGATCTATGAAAAACACTACTTTTAAAAAACCATCTTAAAACCATTATATATTAAAACCAACGTTAAACTATCACGATTAAACCATGTAATCTCAAACAAAGAGATTGCATGGTAATAGTTTTCTCTCCCAAAATTTTAACACCACCATTTTTACGGCATTTTCGCTAAAAAATATTCATTTCCCCGATACAGCAATAATGAATTGTTATATATTTAAGATGATTATTTCAAAAGGAAATTCACACTGACAGTTTATAATAAAGCATATGATTAAAAAATGTAACCAAGGTATTTATTACACCAAATTTTTCATGTAAAATAAAAACTCTGCAACAGCCAATGAATTTCAAGGTGAAGCATTAAAACTATGTATGGTTCATTCTTTATAACCATATAATTAGCAAACGAAATGAAATAATTAAAACTTAAATAATTGATAACAAATACGCTTTAAAGATAATTTAGCTTTCTTTTATCTTGATAATTTTAAATATCGATGAAATTCTTTTTATGGTTTGGTTTTTATATTTTTTTGCTATTATTTAATCCGTAAGCAGCTTATCAAATAAATGTGGGCCCAATATTATGTTTGTTGTGTATAGAATACGCTCATAACGTTAATTAATAAGGGTACTGTAATGAAAAACATCGATATTATGTTGGCTGTAAAAGCTGAAGACATCATGGCAGATTATGGTAAACTCAGCAAAGACCTCAACAAACCTGTCTTAATTCATCCATCATTGCTCTATAGAAATTATATCCGCGTATTACCTGATGACGACAAAGTTGTTTCTGTCGATGATGAGCTTAATCTTACGATTAAAGCTGATGTAGGTGATTTAATTCGCTGGAGTGTAACAACTTTAGATATTGGTTCACAATATTCTGCATCCGTCGTTAATATTGAACCAATGAGAATGGTAAGAATGGATGATTTATCACCTCTTATTTCTCCCCCTGTTGTAAACGACGTTATGAAGTTTGTTCCTACTGTTGATATGAGAAATATAACAAACGTCGATGTCCAGAGCATTAAAGATTACTTCTGGGTAGCTAAAGTTAATGATCTACCAACGGTAGATAAAATGCGTATCATGTACTACACCTGTGTAGTCGGCATTTATAGAGAAATGAAATTGTTGGGTTATATTGCTATGGAACCCGGTATTGTTCTGGATACCAGAATCATTTTATAATCTGCCATAAATCGATATATAAATTATATTGTTATTCTAAGAGATCGCGTAATGCGCGATCTCTTAATATTTAACGGTAATCTATGAGAATCTCAAAATTAATTACATCAGAATGAATTCAATGGAAATAGATTAAGGTTGAGGCGTGATTACAGGTAAATTGATACCGCTGCTTTCCAATTGTCCCATATGGCAATACATCGCGCTGGCAGCATCGACCAATGTCATCGCAATTGCAGCACCGCTGCCTTCTCCGAGGCGTAAATCCAAATGCAGATAAGGTTGCAAATTCAAATATTGTAATGCCAATGCCGCCCCTTTTTCTGCTGACATATGGGAAGGAATACAATAATCCCTGGCAATAGGTGATAAATGACACGCCGCCAATGCGGATGCATAAGATAAAAAACCATCAAGCACAACCGGCACACCCGCCGCTGCCGCTCCCAGAATGACGCCAGTCATGCCGACTAAATCAAATCCGCCCACTTTTGCCAGCACATCAAGGGCATTTTTTCTATCGGGCTGATTAACCGCAATGGCTTGCCGTACGATAGATTGTTTGTGCACCAACCATTCAGGTGGAAAATTAGCGCCCAGTCCAACCACATCACGCGGATCACTTCCGGTCAGCACACTGATAACAGCCGCTGCGGCTGTCGTATTGGCGATACCTAATTCACCAATGCCAAATACGGAAACCCCGGATTCGATACGCCGCTGTACCAACTGTGCGCTTGCCAATAACAGTGTTTCGGCTTGCGTTTGTTCCATCGCAGCTTTCCGGGCAATATTGCCACTGCCGCGCGCAAGTTTGAGAGACAATAAATTTTCAATCGGTTCACAATCAATCCCGATATCCACCGGCAAAACATGAGTTCCACTATTTTTCGCCAGTACACAGACTCCTGTTAATCCTTTCAACATATTGCGTGCTTGTATGGCTGTCACATTTTGGGGAGAGATAGCCACACCTTCAGCATAAACACCGTGATCAGCACACATCACGATGATCTCCTTTTTCAGAGCACCTAAATTTTTGATCCCCGCCATGCCGGATAATTGGATTGCCAACGCCTCCAACCGCCCCAGACTTCCCAACGGCTTGACCAAACTGTCAATGTGTTGTGCAGCTTTCTCCATATTGACCCGATCCAGAGGCCGAATGGAATCAATCAGTGCATTAAGGGTAATTAATTTGCCGAAATGAGCATTGAAGGCAGTCATATTATCAAGGTCATTTCCAAATCATCACCAACAAAAAGACGACTTCTCCAACTTCAATCGAAGCACCCAATGTATCCCCTGTTTGCCCACCAAGACGAGACTGGAAATAGAAACTCATACCATAAATCACAAGCAGCGTTACCATCATGGCAGATAAACCTTGCCAGTCTCCCAATATCATGACCAATACTGAGCCCGCCAATAAAGTCAACAAAGTAGCAGAAGAGGAAATCTGGCCAATATAGTAACTTCCCATGCCTCCATTTTCACGGGCATAACGTTGGGCATACATTAAAAGCACAACCGTTGTGCGCCCTACGATCGGCGCACACGTCAGCAAAGCAAGCAGATACAAGGGAGGATGATATGAGAGTTCAACAACAGCCAGGGCCTTGAGGGAAATACAGAAGATCAATCCGATGCCGCCATAAGTTCCAAGCCGGCTGTCACGCATGATTTCCAACATTTCTTCTGGCTGGCGGGCAGAAAAAATGCCATCGCAGGTATCCGCTAAACCATCTAAATGCAATCCTCCGGTCAACAGGGCCAATACCAATACATAACCCATTGCACCAATATACATTCCTCCGCCAGACTGACTGATAGCCAGTGATATCAAACCAGCCAATCCCCCAATAACCAAGCCAATCAACGGAAAGCTGGGAACACCACGCCAATATTGGGAGAATTCGGCGCCTTCTGCCCATTTCTGGGGAACCGGGAACCGTGTCATAAACTGTACTGTGGCCCAAAAGAGATTCAGTCTCATTTAATCTTCACTCCAATGCCTGAAACCATCAGCCAGACCTCTTTAGCTTCCCGCGCCAATTTTTGATTGGCACGCCCCGCGATATCGACAAAATGGCGCGCCAACCGATTTTCCGGCACAATGCCCATTCCTAATTCATTGGTTACCAGATATACCGGCATCGGGCATTGCAAACTTGCGTCAATCAAATCATCTATCTGACGATGAACAGACACCTCTAGCGCGGCAAAATCAAGCTCATCAAGTGAAACGCCTTCCGATAAGTCAAATATCAAGTTAGCAATTAATGTTGTAATACACTCAAGTATAACGCCTTCTTGAGGCTTCCGGTGCTGGCGAATAACTGCACTCAAATTTTGATGGCCTTCCCAGGTTCGCCAATGTGCCGGGCGCTCCTTTTTATGCCGTTCAATACGGGCGGCCATTTCTTCATCCGTAACCTGCGCTGTAGCAATATACAATACCTGCTCACACTGTTCTGCAATCAGGCTTTCCGCATAGGAACTCTTCCCACTGCGCGCACCTCCAGTGACCAAAATCATAATATAGCTCCACCTGAAATTTCATTTTCCGTAGCGCCATCACAGAGTACATGCTTTTTTCTCAACGAAAGGGGGCATGTAAATGTGTTTACATATTATGTTCACGTAATTATGTTTACGTATTGTGCTCACATATTATTCGATATATTCGATCAATATCCAGAGACTCACGCATGCTGTCAGCCAATATATTGAACTGTTTCTCTTTGTGCTGAGCATAATTAAAAACCTCGTTTTCCAGAGGAGTATATCCCTTGCGTATGCGAAGTTGGTTTAATAGTGGGCGCGTAAAAGAATGTTGGTCAAAAAGGCCATGCAGATAACTTCCCATAACTGAACCATCCAGGGTAACCGCACCATCAAACCAAATTTTTTCCTCGCCATTATGCAAATGCATTCTGGCAAAGGGAGTTACTTGCTTACCCAACTGTGTGATTCCCATATGAATTTCATAACCCGCTATCGGTTGTTCACCACATAAATTCAGGATGCCCGAAGCTGGCAAAACAGTCCCCCTGACTTGTGCTGTTTGCTTTACACTGGCAAATAGGGTTTCGGCATCCAATAACCCCAAGCCTGACATTTGGGCTAAATCAGATTCCACTTCATCCACGATCTGTTTTCCCAACATCTGGTAGCCACCGCAGATCCCAATAATCGGAACACCTTCTCGGTGGGCACGGATAATTGCTTCATCTATTCCCTGAATTTTTAACCATGCTAAATCCCCCAACGTGTTTTTGCTGCCAGGGAGAATAATTAAATCCGCCCCCTGAATCCCGCTTGCTTCAGAAACATAACTCAGATGCACATCAGGTTGAGCAGCCAACACATTAAAATCCGTGAAATTGGAGATATGAGGATATTGAATAACGACAATATTGAGGTGATCCCCTGTTTTTGGGCGCTGATGATCATATTTGCCCACTTGCAAGGCGACGCTGTCCTCATCCTCCAGATCGAGTTCCAACCACGGCAATACCCCCAAGATCGGCACTTGCGTCAACGCCTCGATCTGATCGAGGCCTGATTGCAACAGAGACAAATCACCACGGAATTTATTAATGATCACTCCCTTGATCCGAGTCCTTTCTTCAGGGGCAAGCAGAGCCAGCGTGCCATAAATAGCAGCAAATACACCTCCTCGATCAATATCTGCGACCAAGATCACGGGAGCATTCACTAATTCGGCCATGCCCATATTAACGATATCGCGATCACGCAGATTGATTTCTGCCGGACTGCCTGCGCCTTCCAACACCATAATGTCTGTTTCTGTGGCAAGGCCGTTGTACGCTTCCAAAATCTGCTGAAGTAATTGAGGCTTATATTCGTGATATTCCACCGCATTCATACTACGCATGACCTTCCCCATGAAAACCACCTGTGCCCTGAGATCGCTGGTGGGTTTCAACAACACGGGGTTCATGCGCACATCCGGTGCAATACCTGCGGCTTCGGCCTGAAATATCTGTGCCCTGCCCATCTCTTTGCCATCGGCGGTAATGCCGGAATTAAGGGCCATATTTTGTGATTTGAAAGGCGTGCAACGATAGCCATCCTGTGAAAATAGCCGACAAAATCCCGCAACCAGCACACTTTTCCCCACATCAGACGCCGTTCCCTGAATCATCAATGATAGTGCCATTACTTCGCTCTCCTTTGATTTGTATAGGTTCGTTTTATGGACGCAGGCTTCACGCAAAATAGTTACAATCCTCTGTGCAGTTTTACACAAAGGTAAGGGGTTAAACAGGCGTGAAACTGTAATAGAGATGCTACCCTTTATCTGTAGGCGCAGTAAAACACCACAAAATTACGAGTCAAACAGCAGCAATGGATAATTATTTGGATGTAACAAAGTTGTTCATTGAATATTTCAAATAGAGATAGTCATAAGAATTAACTGGATATGGGGAAAATCACCCTGAACATATATTGCCTACTTACCCTAAAATGAGGCAATTATAATTAGATTCTCTGCCTTAACATTTGCAGAGGTCAACATGAAAAAAGCACGATTTACTGAAACTCAGATTGTGAATATTTTAAAGCTCACCGATTCTGGTATGGAAGTGGAAGATGTCTGCCGCCAAAATGGAATGAGTGACGCCATTTACTACAACTGGAAGTCCAAGTATGGTGGCATGGAAGTGTATATTAAGTGTAGGTTTCCTGACAGAATTCTTGTACTTTGCAAATGGAAAACAATTTAGGGAGCATTAAGCTAAATGAAGCTAATAATTTTTGATTGTGATGGCACTTTAGTCTACAGTGAACATTTGTGTAACTTGGCGCTACACGAGGAGTTAAGATTACTAGGTTTAGAAAGTGATCCAACCACTCTCCTCAAAAGCTATCGTGGAATGAAACTAGCGAAAATAATTGAGTCTCTTGAACAACAATACCGTACGATTTTTCCAAAAGATTTTGAACCTAAGTACCGCAGCAGAATGAACAGTATGCTTGCGACGAACTTAAAACCTAATAAAGGGGTTAAAGAGTTACTAGAATCCCTCAATATTTCCTTCTGTGTAGCTTCATCAGCTCCAATGGAGAAAATATTGCTCTCATTGCGAGTCACAGGGCTACTAAACTACTTTAAAGAAAACATCTTCAGTTCGTATGACATAAACTCTTGGAAACCTGAGCCAGGTATTTTCTTGCATGCAGCCCAAAGTATGAATACTGACCCCGCAGATTGTCTTGTTGTCGAAGACAGTTACGTAGGTATAGAGGCAGCATTTAATGCTAATATGAAGAGCGCTTACTATAATCCTAGTTCGACCATGGAACCCAAATTCAATGCAATTCAGATTAGTAGTATGCCCGAAGTTTTAAATATAATTCAAGCAGGTAAAAAGTCAGTCACTAGATGACGAAGTGATTGGATTTTAAACATTATTTATATTTTGATCAGGATAAGCATTGGCATTGATATGTTTTTCTTTATTTTATTTGGAAAAATATTGTCGTTATAAATTCCTTTTAATAATTCTTCTTTCGTATTTTCCTGGTCACTTTTAAAATTATTTAATTTAGCTTTGTTCAATATAAATTGAATAACTTAAATTATCCATTTTTAACTTTTTAATATCAGCTAAAATCTCTACTGTCAAACGATATTTACCATATTGGTATAGGGAGCCAAAGTCCACTAATCCACTAATCCAC
>NZ_VCDN01000038.1:0-64726 GCF_033949405.1 Xenorhabdus santafensis
AAACCGAGGTTTTTCACAAACTCGTTTTTGTTGGGAATATCCGCCCCGTTCTTGGCTTTTTCGAGGGCATTATTGGCGCTTTGGTTGGCCTTGGCGGCCAAATCATACGCCGCTTTGACGGCTTTCGGTGTGGCGGCTTGTGTTTCGCTGTAGCTGTCCACGGCATTACTTAAGACCACAAAGCCTTTTTCCCTTAACGTGGCATCAGGGTGGCGACGGCTTTTTTCATGATCGCTTATCGCATTTTTCACCAACGAATCGGCATACTCCCGCGTTGCCAGTACCACGGACGGATCGATTTTCAACGTCACGGCTTCGGTATGGCTGACTATCAATACCATGCGGATGGTTTGCGTGCGGCCAGACCCTTCTTGTAACTGTGGCTTGTAGGTTTCTGCGCAGTTGCCCACGGCAATTAAAATGCCGTCCTTGTCAAACAAACCGATTTCCCGTATCCACCAACCGCCTTCGCTTTCCGGTATCACCTGCTCGGCAATAATCTGGTTGGTGTTTTTGGGGTCAACACTCAAAACATTAATGGCCGCCCGGCGGCGTTCGTTCACAAGTCGTGTTTGGTTCGTGTCCGGCGTGGGCAAGGTGCCGCCGCCATCCCCACGGCCATGTGGGTAATGTCCAATTTCGTGCCCAGCGCGGCGGCATTTGCCAGTTTGTCCGCCCCTAGCTGAGTGAGCAGGGCGAAGAATTTTGTGGTCATGGGGTGATCCTCATGTTGTCAATCACATGTATCGCCGCGCCGACTACATCAGTGCCGGATACGGTGATTGCTTGCGGTAAATAGGGGTAAACGGTCAACACATCCCCGTCATAGCAGGTTGCGGCGCAATAGACCGAGCCGCCCGTTTCCAATTGAATGGACAGCCCAGCCAAATGACGTGATGCGGGCTTGGCGTCAAAAATCAGCCGTTCCAGTTCAAAATAAGTCTCTTGGGTAATGCCGGTTTCCATCACGCCGATATCCAGCCGGAAGGTGCCGGGCGGGTCTTGATTCTGCCACCATTCCGTGACCCGAATTAAGTAACCAAACGGCTCAACCACGCGACGGATGGCCCCGATGGTGCCCTTGTGCTTGTGCACAAACATCGCCACCTTGATGGCTTCGCGTTTGGTACTTTCCGACCAGTCCATGTCCCAGCGGTCAACCGACCACGCCCACGCCAGATAGGGCAACAATCGCACCGGGCAACGGTCTGGATGCCACAGATCACGGATAGGCACGGGAATATCGGCCAGTGTTGATAAGGCTTCTGCGGCGGCCACTTCCAGCGGGGATGAACCTGTCGGCAGCAGGCGGTTATTCATCTGAGCCCCCCCATGGTGATTTGTGCATGGGTACAGAAACTGGCTTGCGTCTTGCTCAAAATAATGTCTTTTGCGGGTTTTTTCAGTTCAACCCGCTGGACACCGGGCACATGCAGCGCGGCAAAAATGGCACTGCGCACGATATCGCGGCCAAGTCGGTGCTGGGCAGCGGTATAGCGTGCCAGTCGCACGTTGGCATCCTGCAAGATAGGTTCATACTCCGGCGTCGGGTAGAGGTAAAGCACGGCCTCAATGGCATACTCGACAATCTTCGCCGATTGCACGGTCAGGCGATCGGCCACGGGGCGCACGTCCTCATCGTTGAGCGCCCGGCTCACAACCTGAATCAATTCCTCACTGGCGGCGCCGTTCCCGTCACGGGACAAAATACTGACCGTAACATAGGCCGGTGCCGGGCTGATGACGGACGCATCCGCCACCCGGCCGTCGGCACTGAGGGCATGGTATTCATAAGAGGCGACTGGCCCCGCAACACTCAACCCTTCGAATGCCTGCGGGATGCGTACCCGAAAATCGGCGTCGGTTTCCAGTACGGCGGGGACAGGGGGCACGGCCTGATTTTCGGCCGGCTGCAATACCAACCGGCTAACGTTGTTATTGGCGCCCAGTTGGTCGAGATCGGCACCTTGGGCAAAGGCCACCATTGACGCCCGCGCCGCTTCATTGATGCGCTGACGCAATAACAGTTCGCGATAGGCATTTTCCTGCAACAATTTGGTGATGGGTTCCGACTCCAGCGCCAACGTACGGGTAATGGCATCGCGTTGCGCCGGCGGATAAAGGGCAATCAGGGCGGCTTTACGCTCGGCAAACAGGGTTTCAAAATCCAGCGGCTCGACGACATCTGGCGGCGGCAACTGACTTAAATCTATCGTCGGCATCGTGTCACCTCACCGGAATGGACAGGGATAACGGCGCGTCGTTTTGGACATTGACGCCACTGATTTCAACCGACAGCGCCCCTTGGTCGGCATGCTGGTAACGGATGGTTTGCAAGCGGATGCGCGGCTCCCAGCGCAACAGGGCCATGTAGCACGCACTCATGATTTTGAGCCGCAGCGCCGGGTTTTGCGGTTGGTCAATCAGGTTCGGCAACAGGGAACCGTATTCCCGGCGCATGATCCGCGACCCGATGGGCGTCATCAGAATGTCGGCGATACTCTGGCGAATATGGTCGCTGTCTGACAGCGCACGGCCTGTATGGCTGTCCATACCGAGATAATTCATGAAACCGGCCCTCCCGTGGTGCTGTCACCACTGCGCACGCCACTATGGCGGTGCGCATCAACGATAACGCCGTTAGAACTGAACTGGCCGCCGGTATGGGTGATAGTGCCCTGCATCGTGCCGCCTCTTTTTACTTCGAGACTGCCAGTTGTCAGGTGGTGGGTGCAGATCACGGTCGGTGTATCCAACGTAATTTGTTGTCCGGCTGTACAGGTGATTTGCGGTGCGGTGACATGCACTGACACTGCGGCGTTCACAACGGCGGTGTTAATGCCCGTGACGGTTAACGCACTGGTTTGTGGCTCGTATTCCATCACCGCCCCGTCAGGAAAAGTCAGGTGTACCGCCTCCGCCGAGGCTGACGGGGCAGCATGGGCGGCAGAATACAAGGCGCCAACCACAAACGCGGTGGTCAGTTCGCCGCCGATGGCCAGCACCACGACCTGCTCCCCCGGACTGGGTGCCCACCATGTGCGCGACGTGCCGGCACGCTGGGCTGTCCAGCGCAGCCAGTCAGTTTGCAAGCCACTGATGTGCACGCGGCAACGCTGGTTTTGCAGGTCAACGGCGGATACCGTGCCCACACGCACGACATTCATCAGTAATCGGTAAAGTTCGGCCAGTGTCATGGTGCCTCCGCCAAATCGTGATAAATCAGCTCAATCAGTTTTAATTTTTCGTGCTCGCTCAGCCCCAGCAATTCGCGTTGCGGATAGCGCGTCCGCGCCAGTGCGTTGATGCTGCCTTCCAGCCCGTATTGATGCTGTCGGGCAATGGCGGCGGCTTTTCCCTGAAACCCTACGACCGCCGCATCGGCGGATGAGCGCATTTGTAAAAACTTGGCCGTTCTCAGGCGCGGGAACATCGGATCTCGTCGTGACGTGGTTTTGCGGGTTTCGCTGCGGTCTATCGCCAGATAGCGATCAATTTCACTGCGATAAAATGACCGTACCGCGTTTTTATCCTCATCAAAGCCTGTCACCATGCGCCCCCGACGGCCGCGGGTCGCCCGCCAGTTTTTCAGGCTGCGCACGCCCCCGTGATAGATAAACCGGATACTTTGTTGTGATCGCAACACCCGGCGGCGACGCGGGGCATAGCCGGAACCATCGGTATTTTGCTGGCTGCGGATGCGCTTTTGCTGGTCAGTGCGAATCGCCGTGGCCAATTGACGCGCCAACCGACTGCGGTAACCGGGCGTTGTCGTCTTCAGCAGGCGTTGTAATTCGTTTTCCAGTGACAGCAACAGGTGCGATTGACTCATGCGACCCCCTCATCATTTGCCAGCACATCCCAGCCCGCCAGTGACGGTGAGGCCTGCGGCGGTTCGTCAAGATGGGTCAGGCTCAATTGGCCCGCTTCCCGGCTGACGATAACCCGCTCAGACACCGGCAGGGTAAACAGGATGTCCGCCGTGTCGTTATTGAGTAAATCCACTTCAAAGCGAAAGCCGTTTTCGCGGCGGTCAGCATTGAACAACAAATCAGGTTGATGCCGCCGGGCCCATGCCAGGATCGGCAGGCTGAGATTATCGAGCGCATTCGGGTAATCCAGTGCCAGTACCTCCAGTTGGTACTGGTAGAGAAAAGCAGCAGATTTTGTCCCTGTCGCAATCAGGTTGCCCTTGGTGACAAACACTTCCAGCCGATCCGGATTCTGTCTGAAGAAAGGGTCATGACTGACAATCATTTCACGCAATAAATTCGGCTTGAGCATGGTTCACCTTATTGACAGTGTGTTTTGATATAGTCCTGCAACCCCTGCATCATGTGCTCGGAGGTGGCAATGCGATCTCGGAGTAGCCAATAATTTCGGACAGCGGCGTCTGTAGGTCGGGCGGTGGTTGCATCAGCCATGCCGGTGCCGGCGGGGGCGGCGGTTTCAGGCACGGGACATTTGGCCTTGATGTACACCCGCTCAGGATGAGCCAGAGAAGCGGTATGCAAACGTGCAATTTCAGATTTGGCATGCGTCAGCTCCTGAATACGTTTGGCATCTTGCTCAGCGAGATGCCGCAATTGCCCTTGCTGATGGGCAAGCAGGGCGGCTTGTTCGGACAGCGACCGATTCAACGTCGCATTGGCCTGTATTAACCGCCCATTTTCCACATACACGCCATAGAAGGCTTTGACTGACCAACCCAGCAAGGCCACGCCAACCATCACCCCAATCACTTTCACTCTCCACGTCATAGCAATTCAAATGCGCGGGCAATGAGGGCATCGGAATACGGCTGCTGGCCGTTCTCCATCTGGATAATGGCTTTCACCACTTTGCGCATCGTGGGTTCGTTGTCCACATCAATCACCACACTGCTGGCGATGCCCACTTTCCCGCACACGTAGGCGATGTAGCCTTCGGTATCGTTTTCATTGGGCGGCGCCCAGCGGGCAATCATCTGGCGTATCGTGTTATAGCCGTACTTGCGTTCGTAATTGCGCAGAATTTTCAGCATGGCGCGAATGCCCCATTCCGGCGCGATAAATTGGCAAAAATCGGGGTCGGTCTGGGTGTCACGCAACCCTTGCCATTGGTCGCCGTGGCGAATATTGCCCGGATTGTGGTTACGGATACCTTTACTCATGCGGTTTGTCTCCCAAACGTTTATTGATGGCGCGAACGGCAAACTCACGCAGTTTTTCCACGCCGATAAAGCCAATGGCGCCCCCCAGTGCCGGTGATACCGTGCCGGGGATGCCGAACACTTCCAGCCCGCTGGTGATGCCCCATGACAACGCCCCGCACAACAGCGGTTCAACCCAACGGTTGCGGCGCTCTACGCCGTCGTAAATCAGCCGGCCATAGCAAATCAGAACCGCCAGTCCGGCGCCGGAAATCTGTGGCCATGCATTCTTCAGGCCATTTACCATCTCGACCCATAAATCAGGTTGGTCTTTCATTGTCCGTGTCAGTCCCATAATTGAATGATGTCCTGATGGGGCGGTGGGGTGATGTCCGGCAGCACGACCCATTGGCCGGCGGCCAACTGGGTACTCAGGCAGAGACCGGGATTGGCGTCGAGCACCTGCTCTACCACGCCTTGCGTGCGGCCATAGTGACGCCAGCACAGCAAATCCACCGTATCCCCCTGAAATGCCCTGACGCGCATCAGACCAACTCCGCAACCATGCGACTTTTGCCGAGCATGTCCCGGATGGCGTTCTGGCCATCCCGTCGCAGGTCATCAATTTGTGTACTCAGTGCCTCGGCGTGCTTTTCCCCGTCACGTGTCGTGTCAATGTCACGGTAATTTTCAATCAGCAGGGCTTTGGTAAAGCTGTACACCGCATGGTGATAGCGAAACACCTGTGCTGTGGTGTCATTGATGGTCGGTGAGGGCACGGCATCCAGTGAAGCAAAGCCGTGTTGTTCCTGTACCTGCTGCCATGTGGCCAATTGTTGATTGACAGTCAGCACCGCCTCGGTGGTCATGTGCATCAGGCGGGCAGTGGTCACTGCGCCGTTTAAACGCATGGCGTTACGCAGGTCAACCAGCCGTATCACCGGCCAAAAGTCGCCTGATTTCACCTCGGCGCCCCCGTCATTGATATCGACTGGTGAAGCCATTGGGTGGGCTTGTTTGGTGGCCACTAAGCTCATCATTTCCCCTTTTTGAAAGAAAAACGGCGGTGAACGGCATAACAATGCCATCAATACAGAACTGTGATGCCGTGCCGCCGTGGCACGCGGGGTGCATTCGGTTAGCGGGAAGCCTTAGTCTTCGCCGCGGTTGTCTTGGTTTTGCCCTGAGTCGGTTTTTTCCCGGTCTTGGTCGGTGCCGTCTTTGGGGGCGAGGTCGCCGGGTTTTCCTGTCCCTCCGGGGATTTTTTCAGCGCCCGCTTCAGCGTTTCAATGTCTTTTTTCACCCCGATATTGGCAAACAGCAGCAAGGCTTGTTGCATCAGGGACAGGGCGCGCTCTTTGTCGGCCTGTTGTTCGCTGTGGCGCAGGGTATACGCCAGTGCCTTGAACAACTTGGCCCTGACCTGATTCGGCATGTCCAGCGGCTCAACCAATTCGGCCAATTGTTCCAATATGACCAGCGGCACACGCTCAATAGCCGCATCGCCAGCGGAAAGCAGGGGCAATGCCTTGTCACAAATCTCGTCCACCAATAACGTCCCGACCGTGCGACGGTAGCGATCCGGTAACGGCAGGTTATGGCGGATAACATACTCAGCCAACGTCAGCGCGCGCGCATAATCGCCTGTGTCGATGCGCCAAATCATGATATGCGCCAGCACCTCATCCGCCTGTCCGGTATCCGCGGCCAGTACGCCGTCAATCCAACTGTCATAAAAGGGCATCACCTCGCGCTTGTAATCCGCTTTGCGCTCCGTGGATTGCAGATCAGACAAACGGGCCTTATCAATGCGCAGACGGTGTAACATTTGCTCATAGGCCGTCAGCGTTTCCGCCAAAAAATTGTCATCGCCACGGCGGGAGGCCATGACTTGTTGCCAGTGTTCTTGTGCCGGTGTCAGCATCATTCCCCCTCGTGCTGTGCCGGATACACCGGCACGTGCTCAATCAGTTATTCGTTGCTGCCTTCTGCGCCCGCAAAGGAAATATCTTCAATCAGGCAACTCAGGCCGAAATCTTCAATGGCATAGCCGTCATTGCTTTGGGCATAGGTGGCGATGCGGTTGTATTCCGGTTCATTTTTGACGTAACGGTTGTATTTCCCTTTCTGCCAGTAAAGTGACAGGTTTTTCAGGGTGGTGATAAAAATCGCCCCGTCAGGGAAAAACGGCACGCGGAAGACTGGCAACCCGCCCAGCGTGCTGAGCTTCATCAGTTCATTGCCCGCCAGCAGTTCCATGTTGGGGTTCTGCTGACTGTGCTGGTTCAGAATTTTGAAATTCTTCTGCGTCGTCAGGCGTGCGCCAGTGATTGCAATCAAGCCGGGGGCATTTTGGTGCCACGGATCGAGCAATGAGTTCACCGCGTCGTACACCATCGCATCATAATTGCCGTATTGGCCTTTCTTGATGATTTTCCCGTCTTCATCGCGGCTGGTCAGGGTAATGCCCTTCATCACCCGATGCGGGGCGGCGTTGCGCAGATGCTGCAACCAACCAATATTGATGTCCTGTAACAGCGGGTTTTGCTCCCGATCAGACTTCACAGCCACCGACGTGCCGTTAAAGCCAATCATCAAACGGTCATTGGCTTCTTGCTGAACAATTTGCTGGCTGATCAGCTGTTGAAATTCCGGGTGTCCGGCCCACGCATCAATTTGCGTATAGCTGATCGCGGTATCAAAGTTCGTTTGCTCGCAGCGGTAGCGGTTCGCCTTTAAATCATGCACGTCAACCGGTTCCCGGCGCTCGGTGGTTGAGGTATTGCGACTGGCAATCGTGCGACGGATACCGACCCCGACTTTTTCCCCTTCCTGCTCGTTTACCCCGAATGAATTGATTTCTTTCAAAAAGGGGCTGGACTCCATCTTGGCTTTTTCCAGACGCTGCTGAACCGCCGGATCGACCGAGAGCTGAATGCTGTCGCCTTCACGCTTCACCCCGTTTAATTTGCCCTGCTGGTCGAGGTAGGACAGGTATTGTTGACGCCCTTCGTTACTGAGTGACATGGGTAATTTCCTGTAATCAATTAATAATCGGCCAACATCTGGGTTGAACCGTCCGCCTGTGGTCGCTGGGATGATGAGCTGTCCTGCTGGCTGAGCTGGCTTTTCAGCGTGGACAACTCATTTTTCAGTGCCGTGATGTGTTCTGACTGTTTGGTGATTTGTGCTTCCAACGCAGACAGTTTTTGCCCCTGATTGAGGGCTTCACCGCATTTTTCTGCCGTTAACTGCACCATGTCACGCAAGGTATTCAGTTCCGCACTGTGATGTTCGCGGTGCATGCCCAGCGCCTTCTTCACGGACAGCACAAACTTCTCCCCAAGGGATTTATCCGTGGCCGCGTGTTGTTCCGTGCCTGCCAACGATTCAATCATGGTTTCCAATGACGCTGACAAATAGCGATCCCCACTGGCAGGCAGGCCGCGTTCCTGCACACTCAACTTGATTAATTCCGTCCCGACAGCCGCCGGGGTATCCGTCAGCGCAATGCCGGTCAGATAAGCGCTCTGGGTCTCAGGAAAACGCGAATAAAACTCAATGCTGGAAAAAATCTTCTGCCCGCTCTGGTTCAGCCTGATGAGATCCGCGTCTTTCTCTTCATCCAGTTCAACCGTTGCCTCCAGCGCCAGCTTGCCCTGTAACGGGCCGTCTTGAATTTCGTAAGCGCGGGCGGACTGCACCAGCGCAAACTGGCGAAATGTACTGTCCGGGTACGGGCTTTTGATGTGTTCCAGATTTAAACGGGCGGCATACAGACGCGGGTTATAGCTCTCCGCCATCTGTTGAATTTGCTCACGGGTGACGGCAAATCCGTTCAGGGTCATGCCCTCGGTACAGACCGTCAATTTAATGTTTTTTGGCATGGTGCTCTCCAACGCCGTGCTGTTGAGTTGATGCCGTTATCTTCGCAATCCCTTGCGGCTGACTCAAAGCATTGGGTCTGTCGCGGGCGGGCGACAACGGGCAGTCATGGCAGTTCGCGCGCGGGCTGTGGGAAAGTAGCGGCATGATGACGACAGAACACGACCTCCGACAAACCGCCAAAAGTTTATATTGGCAGGCCTACAGCGTTGCGCAGATAGCAAAACGGCTGGGCATCAGTGTGAACACCCTTTATTCATGGCGCCGGCGGGATAAATGGGATGAAGCCAACCCGATTGAACGGGTCAGTGGCGAGCTGCACGTCAAAATCCTGCAGATGCAGGCCAAGGACACGCTGACCCCGCACGACTTTAAAACACTGGATTTTCTTTATCGCCAATTGGAACGCTTCGACAAACTCGACACCAAGAAGGCTGAAAAGAAAAAGGCCAAGACGCCAAAGAACCACTTTAGCGAAGAGCAAATCCGCGACCTGCGGGCGTTGGTGCTGGATTCCCTGTATGAGTACCAGCAACGCTGGTACAAGCAGAAAGAACGCCGTAACCGCATGATCCTGAAATCGCGGCAGATTGGTGCAACATGGTACTTTGCCCGCGAAGCGCTGATCACGGCACTGGAAACCGGCAATAATCAGATATTCCTGTCGGCCAGCCGTTCACAGGCGTACCAGTTCAAGAAGTTTATCCAGATAGTGGCGCGACAGGTCGGGGTTGAACTCAAGGGCGGCGATGAAATTATGCTGTCCAACGGGGCGACACTCTATTTTCTCGGCACGTCGGCCGCCTCCGCGCAGTCCTATACCGGCGATCTCTATTTTGATGAATTTTTCTGGGTCAGCAACTTTATGAACCTGCGTAGAGTGGCGGCCGGGATGGCAACCCATATTGGCCTTCGACGCACCTATTTTTCCACGCCTTCCAGTGAAGAGCATGAGGCTTACCCGTTCTGGACAGGCGAGTTTTTCAATCAGTCCCGTCCCCACAAAAAACAGATTACGATTGATACCCGCCATGAAGCCTTGCAGTCCGGCGCGTTGTGTGGGGATAACATCTGGCGACAAATTGTCACTATCCATGATGCCCTTGACTTGGGGCTGGATCGGGTCGATTTGGCCGAAATCGAGAGTGAAAATAGCCCGGCGGATTTTGACAACCTGTACCGCTGCCACTTTGTGAAAAAGGGAGAGCGGGCCTTTGATTACAACGAATTGATCCGCTGCGGGGTTGACGGCTATAACGAAGACGTCTGGCCAGACTGGAAACCCTACGCCTTATGGCCATTGGGTCATAAGCCTGTCCATATCGGGGCTGACCCCACCGGCACCGGCGGCAACGGGGACGGACTGGGGCTGGCCGTACTGGCACCGCCGTCGATCAAAGGAGGCAAGTGGCGGGTGATTGAAGCGCTGCAATTTCGCGGCATGGCCTTTGAAAAACAGGCCGAGGAAATCCGCAAGCTGACCGAACGCTATCACGTGCAAAGCATCACCATTGACGGCACCGGCGGCACCGGTGAAGCCGTACACGAACTGGTCTGCCACTTCTTCCCGGCTGCAACTTTATTGAAATATTCCGCGCCGCTTAAGCGCATGCTGGTCATGAAAGCCCAAATGCTGATCCGTGCCGGGCGGCTTGAATATGACGCCGGCATGCAACAGGTGGCCACCTCGTTTATGTCCATCAAGAAAGTTATTACCCAAGGCGGTGTCGTGACCTATGCCGCTGACCGCGTGCGCGGCATTGATCACGGTGATATCGCATGGTCAGTGATGAATGTCCTTCATGATGAACCGATAGCCAGTGATGCCGGCGGGCACGAATCCTTTGTGACGGAGTTTTAAATATATGCACACTTTTTTGCCGGCTGAATCCCAGCCTGACATGACGAACACAGCGAACCTTCCTGACGGCGCGGCCCAGTGCGCGGCGTTTACCTTTGACAACCCCACGCCGATTATCTCCGGCTGGGATTTGTTGGATTGCATGGAGTGCGCCAAAAATGGCCGCTGGTATGAAACCCCGATTGATTTTTTCGGGCTGGCGCGGGCGTTTTCGTCAGCGGTCTATCATCAGTCACCTCTGTATTTTAAACGCAATGTCATCATGAGCTGCTTTCAACCGCACCCGCTGCTATCCCGGCGGGACATGGCCGCCTATGTACTGGATTATCTGGTCTTTGGTAATGCCTATCTGGAACGACGTACCCATCGGCTGGGCGGCTTGCTGGCCCTGAAACATGCCCCGGCCAAATACACCCGACGAGGCGAACAGGCCGGTCAATACTGGTTTGTTGAAAGCTGGCTCAAGGAATTTGAGTTTAGGCCAAACAGCATCTTTCATCTGATCAACCCCGATATCCATCAGGAAATTTACGGCTTGCCGGAATATCTGGCGGGGCTGCTGTCGGCCAACCTGAATCGCTCCGCAACGGCGTTTCGCATGAACTACTACGATAACGGCAGCCATGCCGGGGTCATTGTCTACCTGACCGACCCGCTCACGGACACCAAGGGCGTGGAGAACCTGAAAAACGCCCTGCAAAAATCCCGCCGGGATGGGGCGTTTAAGAACCTGTTTGTGTATGCGGCCAAAGGCAAGAAAGACGGCTTGCAAATCCTGCCGTTCAGCCAAATCAGTGCCAAGGATGAATTCAGCAACGTCAAGGAAGCGACCCGCGACGATCTGCTGGCCATGCATCGGGTGCCGCCGCAACTGATGAGCGTGATGCCATCGGGCAATGGCAACTACGGGGACGTTGAGAAAGCGGCGAAAGTGTTTGCCATCAATGAACTCAATCCGATTATGGAAAGCCTGAAATCCGTCAATGACTGGGCAGGGGAGGAAGTGGTGCGTTTTGCTCCCTATGCCTTGCTGGATGCCCTGACCGGTACGTCATAACACCATCAAATCCACATCCGCCAAGCCTGCATCGCCGATTAGTGTCATTCAATCGCGCGGTGCGGGTTTTTCTTCGTTAACCGTTTCCATCCTGACTCACACGCCAAACGGGCGGCTGCGTGCTGTTTACCGTGGTATGAAAACCTCTTTTGTGATGGTCGCCATTCTTCCCGGAAAGCTGACCGATCATCACCCGTTGCGCGCGCTTGCTCCCCCGCCTCGCCCGCACACAAAAGGGGGGCGTTTTTGTGCAGTTATGCAGGGGCAGGGAAACCTTATCCGTGCTGGTCTTGCGTGGGGCTAGAATGTCAAGAAAAACTGTGCAAATTTGTGAGGAATTGTCTGGTGTTTTTTGGCAAAAACATGGTATTAAAATGGAGAGTTCGATTGACAGTTATATTTCGGTTGACATTTTTTCAGATATTATTTTTATTTTAATCATATCTGTCATGAGGAGTATTTATGTCTGGGCCAATTACCGTTCATGACCGCATCAGAAATTTTGTTAATAAGGAAAAGACTGAGGGAAGGCACTGGATACAAGGCTATCATGGGCTTGTTTTGGCTTACGATGGCTCTACAACCTTTGGAATCTCTGGCCGTAGTTTGTCTCTTCCTTGTTTGTACGTATTATTTGATATGCGTAGCTTCATAAAAAATATTGCTTATCATCCTGTTTCAGGCCCGCCGCTGATGTTATATGAAAACTCCAATTGGAATAACGCCAATTTAGCAACTATTCCCCCTGATATGCGTGACATCGCTAGAATAAGGGTATTCGACAGTTGGTAGCTGACATAGATAGCACTAATATTTATGTATTAAATCATTATCCATCCCGTCTATCCAAGACGGGATGGGGCTAGTGGTGTGACATGTCACGCCATCACAATTTTATCTCATGCCAGCCCAGCGTATTCCAACAAGCTGCCTCACCAGAGAAACAACATTCCGCAACAGGAAGCGTATCTCCACACTTTTCACATTGCCGCGTTGATAACATCTGCATTTGGTTCTTTAACTCAGCATCATCTTTACGAATAAGCAACGTCATATATTCAACCACATCATACGGATCACGGCCCGGTCGCCTTAACTCACAATTGCGTTTTAACATATCCAGTTCTTGATTATCGAGCAGCAATTCTATTTTGGTCACGCCAGAATTTCTCTGGCGTTGACGCTGGGCGGCTTTACGTTCTGCGGGAGATTTAGCCATTGGATTTACCACCGCTCATGAGGAAAACGGCACAAAAACAGTTCTTCAAAATCCTTGCGTGACCATGCCTCCTTCAGATTTTCTTCATCCAAAAAATTATCACTATTAAACAATGTCACCGTATCGGAAAAAGTGGGCGCACCCATAATACGATCCCGAGTAAAAAATTTTTTATAAGCCTCCTCACCGTTATCCCCTGAACCTCGGGAAGAATAAAACGTTCTCTTCCATTTATCATGCATTGATAGGCTTAATGCCAGTTGCACCAACCGAACGGGATTATCCGACCATGCCCACTCGGACACATAGACATCACCACAAAGAGCTGCAACATGGCTGTTCTCATGTACAAAGCGGATTTCAGCGCCATTACTGAGTGTCAGTAATCGAATTTCTTCGGCATTTTCGATTAAATATTCTTGTTGCTGTAGGAAATACTGCGCAACGTAGTGAACAAAAATCGGCAGCAATTCCTTATTAGACATAAAAAACTTATTCCGACCCGTCCGGCAGGCATCATTTAACGCTTCCAGCACGAAATAATAATCAGCACCTGCCTGTCTGCATTTATGCAAAAAGCGATTACGGTGATGTTGATTGTCTTTCCAGCGTTCTTGCCAGAGAAATAAACCCGAATCGAATTTATTTGTGATATTACTAATGACTTCTGGGGTTAAATTTAAGACGATCATCCGGCTACCCTCGTGGCAAAATCTGCCGCAATTTCTTCGATTCGTTCACTGAGTTGCTGCAATGTTTTTATATCATTGCTATCTAAGCCCATCCTGATCACGTCTCGAACTAAATGTGATAACTGGGTGTAATATCTAAATGGCGTCAAACTCTCGCGGCCTGCATTTTCACCCTTCAGTGATATTGTCTTTTTATTCAGTGTGTATGCCCTGTTGTCCGATGTAATGACATATTTACCTAAATCAATTCTCATTATTTCCTCACTTCACTAAGTTTCATAATCCGCTGCCGCAACGCATCGCGGCGCGCCTTTTTCTGGGCATCAAATTCGCGCAACCTTTGCACCCGCCCGTCCTCTGTCTCCATCAACCGGACTTCACCATCAACAAACCGCATAATCTGGTCATCAAAACTGATGCTCATACCTTTCATAAACATCATGCCGACCGTTCTGCGTTCGATGGGGTAGCCGGTTACCGCTGTAAATTTCATGATTTCCGGCAACATCGCTTCTTCTTGCCGGCTTAATGCAATGCGGGAGATAACCCGCTGACCTGAAACACCGATTTCCGCGTCTTGTACGTCATTCTCAGCCGCGTCTAAATTTGTTGAAGCGCCCCATTCCAAGATATCCGATAGCGCCTTGGTGCTGAGATTTGGCGGTAAAAAGGCGCTGTCCTTGATACCCTGCCAATGACCTGATCCACAGTTATTGACAGGACTCCGAGGCGCGCCGAAGGCGCTTTTTAAAAGATCAAAACCCGCGCCTGATTGTTCAGGCGTTGTGCTGTGGCTCTCGCGTTTTTTGACGATGCGATACTCGCGCTCGCGTGTTTTCAACACGCCGGCGCGGGGATTGAGTTGGGCGTAAATGCCGACCACTTTTGAAACGGCTTCGTCATAGGGATTAGGTTCGTCGGCCAGTTCACGGGCGACGCGAATAGTCTGCTGGTCACGCGGGGTACACGGGCCACCTTGTGACAGAATGTACTGTTCAAAGTCACCGACATCGGCGGCTGCCCGCACCTTCTCCGCAATCTCGCCCATCTGTTCAGCAATGTTGATGCTGCGCAAACGACGGCATTCGCGATACGCGCCTTTGGAGGGCAAGTTATAAAAATGAAACTGCGGAATGCGCCACGTTGACGCCCATGCAGTGACTGCTGCCGCTGCATCGGTTAAAGGTCTGCCCGTTTCATTATCGATTTGCCCCGCCAGTGCATAACCGTCGATATTCTTGGCAATGTACTTTGCGATATACCCCACGGCACCGCCGTGGTTCATGTGCTTACATTCAAAACGGTACTTTTTGGCGCCGCGTTCGTCGCCGTCTTCCTGCAAGGCTTTTTTTCGCATGATTTCGACTGCTTCCGCGCGGCTGGCCTTGTCGGTGAATAACAACAGATGCCAGTGGGGCGTACCATCATGATGAGGCTCAACAACACGGACACCGTAAACATTCAGCCCCGCATCCTTAAATGCCGTGCGGATTTTTGCCCAGACCCGTACCAGATAGCGTTGGCCGTCTTTCGGGGTATAGGCTTCATTGGCCCAGTTGCTATTCAGCACCGCGATTTTGTCTTCACCTTTTCGGGTGAGACGGGTCGGATGATATTTTGACGGTGTGGTAATGGTGATAAACATGCCAATGTCACCGCGTGCTAAAGCCACCTTCTGAATCCCGGCAACTTGCGCCATCAATTCCATCCGGCGGATCTCCGGGTTGGCAATGCTTTGCATCACCTTATCAACCAAATTAAAACGCTCGCCGGTTTCCACGTCCTCAATATCCATCGCTTGCAGATATTGCAGGTTGGACAGACGTTGTGATTTCACATCTTGTATGGCCTGACGGCTGGCATAAGGAGAACGATTTTTATTGACCGCCATCGCCGCAATCAACAGGGCTTCACGCCAGCGAGTGCGATGCGCCTTAAGCCGGCGATACCAAAAATCATCACTGACCAGACGCGAGACGGCAGAAACCACATGCTCCGTTCTCAGTAGCCCTTTGCAGTAGCGTTGGTAATAGACAGGCGTGACATGCAAACCTTGGGCAATCTTTGCCAATGCGCCATAAATCGGGTGCAGGTTGCGCATTTTGTACAACGCGGTTTTATCGCCGTTCTCACGGGCAATGCACTGATCGCCATATTGCTCAAACAGATTGAAGAACCCGGCTGCGATTTGCGTCGCCAGCGTTTTGAGTTGTTTGTTATGGAGATCGGGCAACCGGTTAAACTGGCTGATATCGGTTGATATTCTGGTTGTTGCGGTCAAGGTGGATTGAGCATCCATTTCAAAACGACGGGTCACCGAGACAATGCGCGGCCAAAGTTCATGATGAAAACGAAAATAAAGAAAATCCTGGGCCTTATGGATACCTTGCTCTTTGAGTAGCGTTTCATAACGCTTGCGGTAGGGATAACGCAGGAGTCGGGGTAGGGCTTCAATATCGGCCAAAATCGCTTGCCCCTGAAGCATTCTTTCACGGGTAAGCGGTCTTTCAAAACCGGCAACGGCCTGATGGCGCGGCGCATTCCACCAATAGGCATACTGCCCATTGGCGGGTTCAGTTTCGGGCAGGACACTGAAATCAATCGGGCGGTTCAGCATGCGACAGCACCGCCGTAGGTTTCAGGGTTCAGCAGATTAAGCGCGGTCTGGCAGCGTTTGCCTATCACATTGACAGTATCCAGATAATCTTGAACAGTGTTCATCCGGTGCTTGATATGTGACACATGCAGGCTCACCAGTTCAGTGACCAATGAGATACCGTTATCATGCCAGCTTACCAGTGAATAACCGTAGCGCTTGCTGGCTCCCAACAACGCCAGCTTGCCGGGATGTTTCTCATGGGTCGCAATGGCGAAACGTGTTCCGGTCACATAAACCCCATTGCGGGGATCGAGCCTTATTGCTTCATTATTCATTCGCAAACTCCCGCATATACAGAGCTGCACGCCTCATGTGAATTTTCTTCGGCCAATAAGTCAAACTGACGCCCCCCCCCTAGAAGTTAGCGCCCAATCGCGATAAGTTTCGATGCCGTGTGTTTCTAAGGTCACACAGTCGATACGACGTTCCCGTTTCATTGGGTCTTGATGGGAAGGGAAAAAAGTGGAGTTGCCATGGCGGGAGCACGCAGCAACCATTCTTTCCCAACGGGCAACGCGGGCGATTTCTTCAGGGAAGCGCGAGTATATTTCGGCCAGTTCAGATTTACGGGCATGAATGCAGGGCATACAACCGACGCGTGAACAACCTTGCTGATAAAGAGGGTTAGGTTTGATACCGTGCCTTTTCGCCAAGGCAAAAACTTGCTCATGTGTCCATGACAGGATAGGGCGATAAACGGATAATCCGGCAGTATTATCAACATCGGATTCCCATTCAGGCAACTTCGCCCGTGCTGGTGATTCTTGCGCTCTGACACCTTGCCATAAAATCACATCATCAAACTCGGTTAACAGAGGTTGGATAACCTGCTCAGCAATAGGTTTATGTTTAAGCTCGAAAGTACAAAACCGTGCTTTTGTTGATGGAAAACGGCCCTTTAACATGCATAAGTCTAAGAATGGATTATCCGTAGGGAATAAAGTCTTGAGTGCCGAAATAGTGCGTTTTTGTGCTTGGATTTCTGTCATGCCACATTCGTTAACCAGACTGATCGGCCAACGGGTTTTGATAAACTCACGTTTGTTTTTAATCTGGCTGGCAAAGTCCGCTTTAACCCGCTGAATCTTGCCTAGCCGATTTTCCAAATAATCCAGATATTCCATTGTTTGCGGATGTTCATGGCCGGTATCAGCAAAGGCAACTGTGTGCTTTACGCCGTTCTCGATGGCTAATAGCCAATCCGCCAAGCTATCTTTTCCACCGGAAACAGAAATTACGTTGATGGTGTTTTCTGCATGACATCTGATATCAATCATGCTTGCCCCCTCAGCGTAGCAATAATCTCTTTCGCCGGCTGACGGTTGCCATTGGCGGCAATGGAACGCGGGGCGTATATTTCGTGAATGGTGAAGCCAAGATCGGCATACAACTCTTTGGCTTCGATAGAATTAGATACAGTAACCGGCACACCGATATCGGCGTTCAGGGTGTGTAAAATCACCGCCAACAATTCATGATCAGCCGAGGTGAAATTAGTTTGATGATATTGGGTAAATGCCCCGTCCCAAGTCAGGTAAGGTGGATCGCAATAAACCACGTCGCCATAGTCAACGAGGGTTAATGTGTCCTGCCATTCCAAATGCAATAGTTCAGCTTTCTTTGCTTTTTCTGAAAATGCCGTGATTTCAGCTTTGGGAAAATAGACGCTTTTATAGTCTCCATAAGGCACATTAAATTCGCCTTTTGAGTTATAACGGCATAACCCTCTAAACCCGTGGCGATTCAAATAAAGAAACAAATGTGCTTTATCAGCACTACTGATGGCAACATGACGCTCATTGAAAATGTCTCTGTAGCTGTAATAATCCTCTTCAAGATTGTGACAATTAAACCAATCGTCGGCTTCACAAAGAAATAATCCGACGGGCACGGAATTAATTTCTTTGTACAAATTAATCAAATCTAGATTCACATCTGCAATTAAATACGACTCATAATCCGTATTCATCATTACCGCACAGGAACCGGCAAACGGTTCAACCAGCCGTTTACCGGCTGGCAAATGAGGTAGTAACTTATCCATGATGCGGACTTTTGAACCGGCCCATTTCAGAATAGTTTTGTTAGACATGATCCAGCTCCTGCGCTTCGTGTTCGTACTTTTCTGCTTCAGCGACCAACAGCGCAGCGGATGCGGCATAATCCAGTTTGTGATTCAGGATATGTGCCGCGAGACTGTCCAAACGAGATGCAGAACGAAACGCCAGTGTCTTGCGTTCGTCTTCCCGGTTTTGTTTTATCAGTTGCTCTGTATTCATTTATCTATTTCCTGTTTTTAGGTAATAAAAAGCCCTGACGGTCTAACGTCATAAAAATGTTTTTTTGTGTTTTTTAATTAAAAGGCGATGCTTTCAGGCATATAAGACACAGCAGCTTTAAACTGAAACATGGCCTCTATAAATGCTTTTTTTTCATCGTAGGTGAAACTTTCATAGGGTGTATCGTATTTTGATTTAGGAAAACCG
Source organism: Xenorhabdus santafensis (assembly GCF_033949405.1). Classification (NCBI taxonomy): domain Bacteria; kingdom Pseudomonadati; phylum Pseudomonadota; class Gammaproteobacteria; order Enterobacterales; family Morganellaceae; genus Xenorhabdus; species Xenorhabdus santafensis. The sequence goes on from NZ_VCDN01000038.1 coordinate 18,991, forward strand.
GCCAAATGAAAAATGTAATGCAAAACTCTTTCATTGTTTCGAGTGCGGTTATTGGTGCGGTCGCGCATGTTTTTAATAAATTCAGTAATCGCTTTATCACTATCTCGCTTAAAAACATGGCTTTTTACATGCGCTGTATGCAGCATACCGTCGATTTTCTCATCCAACGTTAAAATAACAGCGCGATATGGTTCAGTATTTGCCATTGCTTTACCCTCATAATAAGGACAATAACGGGGTTAATATTGTTGTTGCTAAACCCAGTGAAACCAACGTCATTAATAAAGGCTTTTCTTTCTTACTATTTGTACCAGTGGCTTTAATATTTAAAAAATCAGCACTGGTAACTTTATATTTATGTTGCATCCTCTTTAGATTGTTCATGAATTTTTATCCTGTAGAGTTGTCGGCAATGCATTAATGCTTGTTCACGAGAAGCAAATTTACCGTAGCAATATTCGCTGTCTTCAACCTGATAACGTGTAAGTGGACAAACAATGTTTTGACGTAATGGGCGAATTAATAACGTCCCGAATTTAATTCGCCCTTTATTTAATTCCTCTGGTATTGGCAGCACATTTCGCATGTTTTATTCAACCCCTTGTTTTAAATCCCCATCACCAATACGAACAGATTTAGAAAGATAGTAACTATCACCCGTTGCCAATTGCATATATTGTTCCAACGTGTTCTGAATAAATGCCGGGGTGATTTCAATATCGTTTTTCACATCGTCAAAAACATCTTGAAGACGGGAAAACATTGTTAATTGCAGTTTTGAACGTTCCAGAGATATTAATTGTTTCATTTCATTACTCCGTAATAGTTTTTATTGATTGTTATTGTGTTGCTGGTTCACCTAAACCCAACCATGTTAGCCATCCATCACGAATCTCTTTAGGTCTGGATTCGTAAGCTAGCTTCAATCCTTCATTCCAAGCAGGTAAGTAGATCCAGTTTTCTGAGCGAGGAGAATCAGGCTTCTCTTTCATTTCAATAACTGGAAGTTTTCCTTTCTGAATCATTCCCTTTACTGCTTCAGGTGTTTTCCCAATTTCCCGCGCAAACTCCTGATAAGGGATTGCGTCTGAAATACGCGTTATCTGTTGTATTTGTTTATGTTTCAACATTTGCTAACCTCCCATCGGATACTCATTAATTTCTTACAGCATCTATCAGTTTTTTGTAGATATTGAGTTGAGATACCAAATACTTAATAAATCATTGAGGACTCGTTAATATGCCATCTGCAATTGGTGAAAAAATTAAACTCATCCGTGAATCTGAACGACTTAACAGGAGACAATTATCTGAATTAGTGGATATTCCATATTCATCATTGACTTATTATGAGTCAGGGAGAACTGTTCCTGATGTCACTGTTGTAATGAAAATTTTCAATCAACCAAGGTTTAAAAAATACACAATGTGGTTCATGGTTGACGAAATTTCACCTGAAGCTGGGCAAGTTGCTCCGGCTCTTGCATGCATTAAATTAGAGGACATAAGCTCTACCTGCTCAGAGCAGGAAATTGGTTGATACTGCCTCTGATAAAGGGGGGTGTCTGAAATAAGAGTTATCTGTATTCGCTGTTTTATTTGTTTATGTTTCAACATTTGTTAATCTCTTATCTAGATCTAGTTAATTTTCTACAGTGTCTTGTGGGTACTTGTAGGTAAGTTATCTTGATCATTTATTTATCTCTACATAATTTATAAATTAAAGGATCTAGATAAAATGTCAAGTTTAATAAGTGAAAAATTATCTTTGATGAGAGAATCCGAACGTTTGAACAAAAAGCAATTCGCTGAAATAACAGGAGTTCCTTATACATCGCTCACATATTATGAGAGCGGAAGAACAACTCCTCCTACAGATGTCACTATGAAAATTTTGAGCCATCCCCGGTTTAGTAAATACACTATGTGGTTTATGACTGACCAAATCGCACCGGAAGCTGGCCAAATTGCACCAGCTCTCGCACACATTGGGCAAGAGCCAACAAATTATACCCGCTCAGATCAGGAAACTGGCTAACGCTTCATTTAGCGTTTTGTCAATTTATTGATTCTCAAAGTCTTTGTGCCGTTGGAGGGCTGTCTTATGACAATTAAGAAGCTCGAAGATGGTCGATATGAAGTGGACATTAGACCGACTGGCCGTAACGGAAAGCGGATTAGGCGGAAGTTTAGCAAGAAGCATGAAGCAGTAGCATTTGAAAGGCATATTGCCGCAAATCATACTTCAGAAGAATGGTTGTCAAAACCTAAGGATATACGCCCGTTATCGGAGTTAGCTGCATTATGGTGGAAATATCATGGGATAAATAATTCACATGGACACCATAGGCAGAATGAACTAAACCGAGTTATTAGGCATATGAATGACCCTGTACCATTCCAGATAACAAATACTTCATTGACATACTATTGCAATGAACGATTAGCATCCGGAGTAAAGGCGTCAACGATAAATCGTGAATTAGCTCAACTTAGCGGAATGTTTACTGTTCTGGCAAAAGCCGGGCTATTTTTAGATGTTAATCCATTGGCGGGATTCTCATGGTTACGGGAGGAAAACGCAGAAATGTCCTACCTGACCAGAACTGAGATAGATGATTTGCTATCAACGTTAACAGGGGATAATCATCTAATTGCGATTCTATGTTTAAGCACGGGCGCGCGTTGGGGAGAAGCACTGAAGCTGAAAGCAGAGCACATAATTCACAACCGTGTCACATTTGTAAAAACAAAAAACAGTAAATTGCGGACTGTTCCCATTTCCTCGGAGACTAACGAATTTCTGGTTAGTGGAAAATCCGGCTTTTTGTTTCCAAATGTTGAATACACAGAGTTTCGAAAAATTCTGAAGGAAGTGAAACCCAACTTACCGCACGGTCAATCTACTCATGTGATGAGACATACTTTTGCGACTCATTTCATGATTAACGGCGGCAATATACTGACACTGCAACGTATATTGGGTCACTCAAAAATAGAACAAACGATGAAGTATGCTCACTTTGCGCCTGACTTCTTGAATGATGCAATTAGGCTAAACCCAATCACATACAGGGGAGGGAATTAGAAGGTTTTAAACGTCCACATAGTGTCCACACATAAGACGCTATAGGGCGCTTATAATGCCTTTCAGTTATTGCCATATCTTAGACTATCAATAAGTTAGCTGAAAACAGGCTCACTGAAAGGCTGAAAAAGCCAACTTTCGCTGGCTTTTCATTAGTTCAACTATAGCTCATATTTTGAGCTGATTCATTAGAAACTTGCGTTTCTTGGTGTCCGTGGGAATGGAATAACATCACGAACATTGGGCACACCAGTAACATAGGCCACCAGACGTTCGAAGCCCAAACCAAAACCGGAATGAGGAACGGTGCCATAGCGACGTAAATCACGGTACCACCAATAATCTTCTTTTTTCAGGCCCATCTCTTCCAGACGCATATCCAGCATATCCAAGCGTTCTTCACGCTGAGAACCACCGATAATTTCACCGATACCCGGAGCCAGAACATCCATCGCAGCAACGGTTTTGCCGTCTTCATTTATACGCATATAGAATGCTTTGATGTCTTTTGGATAGTTTTTCATGATAACCGGCGCTTCGAAATGTTTTTCTGCCAGATAGCGCTCATGCTCTGATGACAAATCAACACCCCAGAAAACCGGGTTCTCAAATTTCTGACCGCAATTTTCCAGAATTTCTATCGCATCGGTGTAATCCAACTGAATGAAGTCAGAATCGACGAATTTTTCCAGACGCGTGATAACGTTGCTATCAACACGTTCTGCAAAGAATGCCAAATCATCTGCACGCTCTTCCAACGCTGCCTTGAACACATATTTCAGCATTTCTTCGGAAAGCTTGGCGATATCATTCAGATCAGCAAATGCGACTTCTGGTTCAACCATCCAAAACTCGGCCAAGTGGCGGCTGGTATTGGAGTTTTCTGCGCGGAAAGTTGGGCCGAAGGTATAAATTTTGCTCAATGCAGAAACGTAGGCTTCCCCGTTTAACTGGCCAGATACGGTCAGATATGCTTCACGACCGAAGAAATCTTGGCTGAAATCAACTTCACCTTTATCAGTGCGTGGCAGGTTTTGCAGATCCAGCGTAGAAACGCGGAACATTTCGCCCGCACCTTCGGTATCTGATGCAGTGATCAGTGGCGTTGAAACCCAGAAGAAACCTTTTTCATGGAAGAAACGGTGCAGGGCTTGAGCCAATGTGTGACGAACACGTGCCACTGCGCCGATCAGGTTGGTGCGTGGACGAAGGTGTGCGACTTCACGCAGGTATTCGATACTGTGGCGTTTAGCTGCCATTGGGTAAGTATCAGGGTCATCAACCAAGCCAACCACAACAACTTTAGTGGCTTGCAATTCGAATGACTGGCCTTTGCCTTGTGATTCAACCACTGTACCAGTGACTTCCACAGAACAGCCGGTGGTTAAATGTAATACTTCATCCTGATAATTAGGTAAATCATTATTAACGACGGCCTGTAATGGATTAAAGCAGGAACCGTCATGGACGGCGAGGAACGAGATACCAGCTTTAGAATCTCTCCTTGTACGTATCCAACCGCGAACGGTGACTTCACTGCCAACCGGAACACGGCCTTGCAGTACATCGACTACAGGCGCTACGCTCATAAATTTCTCTCTCTTTATATTAGTGAATTAGGTTTTTAGATAGATTTACCATAACTGTCCCCCCATCAGGGGCAGATCCTCTATCTTACTTGTCATCTCTCAGGAAACAAGAAGAAATTTCAGGTCTTAGCGGGGAAATAGGGAGAAAAATCGCTTTTTACTCGCGTAACCAGCATAGAGCTGGTTACGCAAGGGTTAATCAGTAGAATTATACCGCTTTTTCTATGTAGGGAATGTCAAATGCACGACGCAGCCTATCGATGAATTCATCATCTTCACAGATAGTTTTTCCGGGGCTGTCTGAGAGTTTTGCAACGGGTTTACCATTGCACTCAACCAGTTTTATAACGATATTGAGCGGTTTCACGCCCGGAATATTACAGGTCAATCGTGTACCAATGCCGAAAAGGACATTAATTCTTTTGTGGAAATGGCGATATAGCGCTAATGCTTTTTGCAAATCCAAACTGTCAGAGAAGACCAATGTTTTTGTCATTGGATCGATACCCAAAGATTGGTAATGCGCTATCGCTTTTTCTCCCCAGTCAATGGGATCACCGGAGTCATGGCGCAGGCCTTGGTAAGCGGTAGCAAATGGTTTATCGAAATCCCGCAGGAAAGCATCCATAGAGATGCAATCTGTCAGGGCAATGCCCAGTTGATTGGGATATTCGTCCAGCCAAGTTTGCAAGGCTGCTCGCTGACTATTCGCCAGCTCAGGGCTTATTTGCTGATGCGCCTGAAACCACTCATGTGCCTGAGTACCCAGAGGAGGAAGGTCAAGCTGCTCTGCCAGTTGGTAATTGCTGGTTCCAATTAAATAAGGAAAACTGTTTTTCAGTTCGTTGATAATGGCGTATTGTACTTCGTGTGAAAAACGACGACGGGTACCAAAATCCATTAATTTAAAGCCAGACAGATCAATATGTTCTTCCGCAGCATCTTTGTAAAACAGCTCAATGAGTTTTCTAAGCTGAATAACTGCATCTTCTGGCGTGATTTCTGGGGTATGATGGCGATGAACCAGTTCGCTTATCAAGGCAAGTAAAGGAACTTCCCACAAGATAACTTCATGCCACAAACCAGAAATACGGATAGCTAATTGCCCTTCATCAGTAACAGAGACTTCCACTTGTTCAGGATTGAAGCGGAATGTTTTACACCAATTCAGGTAATCCTCTTTAAAGAACGGAAGGCTTGAAAGATAGTCTGCTTCACGTTCTGTCAATGCAAGATCAGCCATCATGTTAATTTGATGGCGCAATGTCTCGGCGTATTCTCCGAGCAACTCATCACCACGGCAACGGAATTCCGCAACGACAGGAATGTTTCTGTAATGGTGGTACACCGCTTGCTGCATATGAAACTTATAGGCATCAGTATCAAGCAGTGATTTGATAATCGGGGTAGCGTCTAAAGTCATGGCGCGTAGGCATCCTCACGGAGCGTATTCATATCTGCTAAATCGATAAAGTTGGGAGAGTATACCGTGAATATTGGGTTATTGAAGCCATATCCAAATATATTTTCCCGGCCTTAAAGATTAAGGTTAATCCATTTGTAGATAATATCATGTTAAATGAGATATGAGATGACAATTAGCACGAAAGTACTAATATATCGGCTACATTCTTTATACCTTTATTTAATAACTTATTAACATGAGGAAAAAGGATTTACTGATTGAAAGGATGATTGCTCTATGGCAGCGTTAGCAGTTTGAATGTTTCTATAGAAACGCAATATGCTAGGCATTTTGTTAGTACTTGTCATCACGCTTCTAAAAATGGGTTATATAGATGTTATTAACGGTAACTAGGGCTACTAACTATATCAATTGTTACTGATTGTACCCATCAAAACATACCTGTTAAAAGTAATGGAAAAGGTTCACTTATGACACAACAGAGACTCGTTAAGCACCGTCTGGATTATAAAACGCCAGATTATACAATTACGGATATTGATCTTGATTTCGATCTGAATGCTGATAAAACAACAGTAACAGCTACCAGTCAGATAAAACGTTTGGCCAATGACATAACTCCACTGGTTTTGGATGGCGAAAATCTCACTTTAAAAAGTATCTATATAGATGATAAATCGTGGGAACATTATCGTGAGCAAGATGGAAAGTTATGGATTGAGCAGCTTCCAGCCCAGTTCACTTTGAAAATTGTGAATGAAATCAATCCGTCGGCAAATACAGCACTTGAAGGGTTGTATGTATCTGGCGATGCTTTATGTACTCAATGTGAAGCTGAAGGTTTCCGTCACATCACTTATTATTTGGATCGCCCGGATGTACTGGCGCGCTATACGACCCGCATTACCGCGGATAAATCCAAATATCCATTCTTGCTCTCCAATGGTAATCGCATTGAACAAGGCGAGTTGAGCGATGGACGTCACTGGGTGAAATGGCAGGATCCATTCCCAAAACCTTCTTATCTCTTTGCACTGGTTGCCGGTGATTTTGATGTTTTATACGACAAATTTGTAACGCGCAGTGGCCGTGAGGTTGCACTGGAGCTGTTTGTTGACCGTGGTAATTTGGATCGTGCTGGCTGGGCTATGACATCCCTGAAGAATTCGATGAAATGGGATGAAAATCGCTTTGGTCTGGAATATGACCTCGATATCTATATGATCGTTGCCGTTGACTTCTTCAATATGGGGGCAATGGAGAACAAAGGTCTAAATGTTTTCAACTCCAAATATGTGCTGGCAAAAACGGAAACAGCGACAGATAAAGATTATCTTGCCATTGAAGCTGTTATTGGCCACGAATACTTCCATAACTGGACAGGAAACCGCATTACATGCCGTGACTGGTTCCAATTGAGTCTGAAAGAAGGGCTGACAGTATTCCGCGATCAGGAATTCAGTTCTGACTTGGGTTCACGTTCCGTTAATCGCATCAATAACGTACGTGTCATGCGTGCAGCACAGTTTGCTGAAGATGCCAGCCCAATGGCCCACCCAATCCGTCCTGACCATGTGATGGAAATGAATAACTTCTACACGTTGACCGTTTATGAAAAAGGTGCGGAAGTGATTCGAATGATCCACACATTATTGGGAGAAGAACAATTTCAGGCAGGTATCCAGCTTTATGTCCATCGCCACGATGGCAGCGCGGCAACCTGTGATGATTTTGTTCAGGCAATGGAAGATGCATCAAACGTCGATTTGACACTATTCCGCCGTTGGTACAGCCAATCAGGGACACCTGTACTGACTGTCCGCGACGAATACGATGCAGAAAAACAACAATATACTTTGCATGTCAGCCAAATGACGCCAGCGACGGCAGATCAGAAAGAAAAGCAGCCACTGCACATTCCATTGGATATCGAGCTTTATGATGAAGATGGCAATATCATACCGCTGCATCGTGATGGTCAGCCTGTGCATCATATTTTGAATATCATCAATACAGAGCAATCATTTGTCTTTGATGATGTCCCATCACAGCCGGTTCCTTCTTTACTGCGTGAATTCTCTGCGCCAGTCAAATTAGATTACCCATACAGCGATGAGCAGCTTTCATTCTTGATGAAACATGCGCGCAATGAATTCTCACGTTGGGATGCGGCCCAGTCATTGCTGACTAATTATGTGAAATTAAATGTTGTCCGTAACCAAAAATCTCAGCCACTGGAATTGCCAATGCATGTCATTGATGCCTTCCGCGCGGTGTTACTGGATAAAAACATTGATCCGGCCTTGGCTGCATTGATTCTAACGTTGCCATCTGAAAACGAGATAGCAGAACTGTTCACCGTGGTTGATCCTAAAGCTATCCACGATGTCATTGGAGATATGACCCGGAAGTTGGCCAATGAAATGGCGGACGAGTTTTCTGCGGTTTATCACAGCCTTCATACCGGCGCATATCGTGTGGATCATCAGGACATTGCAAAACGTGATTTACGCAATACCTGCCTTTACTATCTGGCTTTCCTTGATGATCAAGAGCAGGCGGATAAATTAGTGGCTGCACAATATTATCAGGCAGATAATATGACGGATAACATCGCTGCATTGCTTGCATCTGTGTCCGCTGAATTGCCTTGCAGTTATCAATTAATGGATGAATTTGATCAACGCTGGCATCAAGATGGCTTGGTCATGGATAAATGGTTCAGATTGCAAGCGACTAATCCGGCCTTTGACGCACTGGATAAAGTACGTGGCTTGATGAAGCACCGCTCATTCAGCCTGAACAATCCAAACCGAGTTTATTCGTTGCTGAGAACATTCTTTACCAGCAACCCAGTGGCTTTCCATGCTGAAGATGGTAGCGGCTACCAATTCCTGGTGGAAGTTCTGACGGATTTGAACAGTAGAAACCCACAGGTGGCATCCAGCTTGATTGATCCCTTGATCCGTTTGAAACGCTACGATGAAAAACGTCAGGGATTGATGAGAGCAGCGTTGGAACAGTTAAAAGGATTGGAAAACTTGTCTGGTGATCTGTTCGAAAAAATCACTAAAGGGCTTGAAAGTTAATCGACATTGCCTTTATGGGTTTCAGCATACAGCCAATAAAGAGGCAGTTTGCAAGACGAAGTGTATAGTAGGTGTAATATATCCTCCGGCTATGGCTGGGGGATATTCAACCGCCATTTTTGATTATCGCTTTTGATGAATTCAACTTTATGCCATTTCCTCAGTCCTGCCGTGAGAATACTTTTTTGTTCACTCATATAATGATAAATTAGCGCTCTTTTCCCATATATCAAAGCAGCGAACATAAATTACATCGTATGGGATTGTGCATATTTCGAGATGCACAACCGACAACGCTCACGAATAAACAAGCATAAAAACAATAGGTTAATCTAAATGTGTTATTCTCTAGTACGGAAGGCATTGTTCCAGCTTGATCCAGAACAGGCCCATGAGCTTACTTTCAATCAGCTCAAACGTATCACCGGTACTCCTTTCGAATTTCTCATCCGCCAATCAGTTGCCACTAAGCCCGTTACATGCATGGGGCTGTCCTTCAAAAATCCGCTAGGTTTAGCTGCTGGTCTTGATAAAAACGGCGAATGCATTGATGCATTTGGTGCAATGGGCTTTGGTTTTGTTGAAATAGGTACAGTGACACCTCGCCCACAGGCAGGAAATGATAAACCAAGATTATTTCGTGTCGTTGAAGCTGAAGGCATTATCAATCGAATGGGTTTCAATAACCTTGGCGTAGATAATCTGGTTGAAAATGTTAAGCGGGCAAAATACGACGGGATTATTGGCATCAATATTGGTAAAAATAAAGATACTCCGGTTGAGAATGGAAAAGACGATTATTTAATTTGCATGGATAAGGTTTATCCCCACGCAGGTTATATCACGATTAATATTTCTTCGCCTAATACTCCGGGTCTGAGAACATTACAATATGGCGATGCATTGGATGATCTTTTATCCGCGATTAAAAATAAACAAAATGAGCTACAACAAAAGTTCCAAAAATATGTTCCTGTTGCTGTAAAAATTTCCCCGGATCTTTCTGAAGAAGAATTAATAAAAATTGCTGATAGTTTAATTCGCCATCATATTGATGGAGTTATCGCAACTAATACAACTTTGGATAGAAAAATTATTGAAGGGCTTAATCACAGTCAGCAGGCTGGTGGGTTAAGTGGTCGCCCTGTTCAATTGCGTAGCACCGAAATTATCCGCCTGCTTGCGCAAGAATTAAAAGGCGAAATACCCATTATTGGCGTGGGTGGAATTGATTCACTTGTTGCTGCCAGAGAAAAAATGGAAGCAGGTGCATCATTGGTTCAAATATATTCTGGTTTTATCTATAAAGGGCCAAAACTCGTCAAAGATATTATTAATCATATCTGATTATTTGCTGCAATTTGTGGTTGGGGGTTTATTTCTGCCCCCAACTCGACTATATTTTGTTAGATAGATTAATTTTTATCATTTTTTTTGATTTTTTATTTTGGTGGTGATGTTTATTTTCAACCAAAGAAGCTATTTTGAGCATAAAAGGGTAATCAATGAAAATTAGACCTGATGATCAGTGGCGCTGGTATTTTGATTTCGAGCATAGTCGAGTAATGCTCGATCTCGCTAATGGTATGGTTTTTCGTTCCCGTTTTCCTGCCAAAATGTTGACCGATTATGCCATGACAATGACAGAAATGTCTTTCTCTGTTGACGATGCTGCACTTTATTATGCCTTTGAAGAGCAAGCCCGTCGCATTAATATTGCCTCGGCGCTCAGGGCTGAATTAGCTTTGAATGGCGTGGTTGCATTCCGTTTTATAAAACCACAGATGCCTAAGAGCTGGTATTTTTCCAATTTTTCTTTGGTAGAGAAACCAGAACATGGCGAAATTGTTCAAGTTCGCTTACAAGACAGTGGAATAGAGGCGCTGTTTATGGTGGCAGAGGTTGGCGACAATGCAAGTTTATGCCTTCTGGCGCAACAAAAATTAGAATTGAATGATCGTGTGATGAGCTTTTGTGATCCTATTAAGGTAATGAACGATCGTTTTATGCCCTATACAGAATCAAACCAAGCACCTTTATATGACAGAGCGATTTAATACGGCTAAATGCTATTTAGTGAATCCATGCTATTGAGTTCACGCTCGCTTACGTTCCTCATTAATTAACCTGACAGTGCTCAGTCAAACACCTTTTGCTTCTGAACATTTTTTATCTGAAAAATATCTGGGAATGAATAACAAATATGGATATAAGAATCAGACGGGTATATTGTTATTTATACTACCTGATCCTTATGAAAGCGTTACTGCTACGGCTTATTTTAATTCAATAACTAAGTTATTTTTGGGGATACAACTACACGCCAGAATTTTTCCGTTATCTTTTATTGCTGCCGAATTCAGAGGCATGACTTCACCTTCAATCAACGATATCTTACAAGAACCACAAATACCGGCACGGCATGAATAAGGAATTTTAATACCTTGGCTTTCGAGCTGCTCTAAAATAATGTGCTGATTATTCCCAATAAAACTCTTCCCATTGAACTCAATAGAAACAAATTTCTCAGTTGCTTTCTGTATATTTAAATTCTCTGTTTTCTCTCCGCAACGATATTCCCGTGGTGTTTTCTTTTCTAAAACAGTGACTCTGTCTCCGACGCGAATAATACCGCTATTGCGGGCAATGGCATTTTGACCGAAATCAACGTCATTACTTTCTTTGGCTGTTCTGAACGATTGCAAAGTAGCCAGTGGCTCACCTTTCGGATTTTTACGCCCTTTTTCCGGGCTGACGGTTGTCAAAATACAACGGCTGCATGGTTTTGGCAGATCAAAAATAATATCGCCGATCTGTATAACCTGCCAGCTATCCTCTTCAAAAGGTTCTGCACCAGTGACAATTATATTGGCGCGAAATTGTTCTATTTTAATACTGGCGGGGCAACGTTTTTGCAAGGAATGAAAAGAAGCTTCATTGATAATTAAATAAGGATAGCCATCCGCGAATGACAGCGAGATTTCAGGGAATTTTTTTACTCTCCGGGTTAATTCTTCACTGAGCCAACGAAGCTGTACCGGCGTTTCAAAGAAACCACTTAACCAAGTATTTATCCATTCAGGGGCGACTAACGCAGTGAAATGATTGCCCCAAACTTCGGTAGGGAAGCGTTCTTCTTGAAAATCAGTGTAAAGAATTGTTGCACTTTCTCCGTTTGGGGCCCGCAAATACAAGCCGTTATTGAGCATGGTTGGGGTAAATAACAACATTTGCGGGTATTGGCGGCCGGTAATAAATGTCCCGTCCAACGTGGTTATCATAAAATTGCGATCAAACATGAGGCCGCTTTCATTGACAAGAGAATGTGAAAGTTGAAGACCTCGCATGGATTTGACTGGGTAAGTGAAGAGGCGAGACAGAGTTATCATCCATTAATCTCCAGAATATTTTTATTTTTGGGATCGTATCAGCAACTTTAGGATATGTCGTTGGTATTGGCTATAATGTGCAACAATTTTTTTGGTGGTGGATTTTTGTGGTGATTAATAATATGAATGCTCTCTTTGCCAGTACAGCTCGTGGACTGGAAGAACTGTTAAAAAATGAACTGGAAATGTTGGGAGCGCAATCCTGCAAGATCGCGCAGGGTGGGGTTCATTTTCAAGGTGACGATCGGGTTATGTATAAAAGCTTGCTATGGAGCAGGCTAGCATCTCGCATCATGATGCCGCTTAACGAATTCAAGGTTTATAGCGATCTGGATCTATATCTTGGTGTCCAATCAATTGATTGGAGCGAAATTTTTTCAATCGACAGCACGTTCTCCGTTCATTTCAGTGGCACAAATGAAGAGATCAGAAATACGCAATATGGTGCATTGAAAGTCAAGGATGCGATAGTTGACAGCTTCATGCGTAAGTTAAATCAACGTCCAGATGTTGCCAAGCAGCAGCCTGATGTCCGCATTAATGTGTTTTTGAATAAAGAGAAAGCCACAGTTTCACTCGATTTGAGTGGGGACAGCCTGCATATCCGAGGCTACCGTGATTTGGCCGGGCAGGCACCACTTAAAGAAAACCTTGCGGCGGCGGTGATCTTACGTTCTGGCTGGTGCGCTGAAACACCTATGGTTGACCCAATGTGCGGTTCAGGGACTCTATTAATAGAAGCCGCCATGATGGCAGCCGACTGCGCTCCTGGTTTGCACCGTACACACTGGGGATTTAAGTCATGGTTGAAATTTGATGAACATATCTGGCGCGAAGTGACAACAGAAGCACAAGTGCGTTTCCGTAAAGGGTTACAGGAAACGACTTCTCGCTTTTTCGGCACAGATATTGATCGCCGCGTTATGGACATGGCACGTTCGAATGCGCGCAGGGCAGGTGTTGCACAATTAATCCAATTCCAGCAGGGGGATGCAAGTAAGCTGGAAAACCCACTGCCGGAAGGTGTGGTGGGAACGATATTGAGCAATCCGCCTTATGGTGAGCGTCTTGAAAGTGAGCCGGCGCTGATCGCACTGCATAGCGTATTCGGGCGTGTGGTTAAAAGTCGTTTTCCTGGCTGGCGGTTGTCCCTGTTCAGTGCTTCACCAGAATTATTGAGTTGTCTGCAATTGCGGGCAGAGCGTGAATTCAAGGCCAAAAACGGCCCGTTGGATTGCGTTCAGAAAAATTATCAATTGTCAGATAAGCCACAGTTGATGGATACCGGCATTGCTGATGATTATGCCAATCGTCTGCGTAAAAATGAGAAGAAATTCAGTAAATGGGCAAAACAGCAGGGCATTGATTGCTATCGCTTATATGATGCTGATTTACCAGAATATAATGTTGCTGTTGATCGCTACGCGGATAAAGTCATTGTTCAAGAATATGCCCCGCCTAAATCCGTGGATGCCAACAAAGCCCGTCAGCGTTTGTTTGACGTCATCAGTGCAACAATGAATGTTTTGGGTTTAACATCTAACCAACTGATTTTGAAAACCCGTCAGCGCCAGAAAGGCAAAAGCCAATATGAAAAAATGGCTGAAAAGAAAGAATTCTTTTTGGTAAATGAATACGGCGCGAAATTCTGGGTTAACCTGACGGATTATCTGGACACCGGGTTATTTTTGGATCACCGCATTGCCCGTAAAAAACTGGGTGAACTGAGCCGAGGCAAAGATTTCCTCAACTTATTTGCCTATACCGGTTCAGCAACCGTTCATGCTGGCTTGGGCGGCGCTCGTTCTACCACCACAGTAGATATGTCCAGAACTTATCTAGAATGGGCAGAGAAAAACCTACAGGTAAACGGCCTAACCGGGCGTCAACATCGTTTAATTCAGGCAGATTGTTTGGGATGGCTAGCACAGACCCGCGAGCAATTTGATCTGATCTTTATCGACCCCCCAACATTCTCGAATTCCAAGAGAATGGAAAATACTTTTGATGTTCAGCGTGATCATATTGAATTGATGAAGCAACTGAAATGCTTGCTGCGTCGTGGCGGGATCTTGATGTTCTCGAATAATAAAAGAGGCTTCAAAATGGATTTTGCTGAATTAGAGAGAATAGGACTGGTTGCTGAAGAAATAACAGAAAAAACATTATCTCAGGATTTCATGCGTAACCGTCAGATCCATAACTGCTGGCTACTTCGTCACGCTGGCGAGGAAAAATAATATTATGTCATTGATTAATCTATCTGGAGCCTATCTGTCTTTCAGTGATGCGCCGTTGCTGGACGATACAGAACTGCATATTGAAGAAAATGAAAGAGTCTGTTTGGTAGGTCGCAATGGAGCGGGGAAATCCACTCTGTTGCGTGTGCTGGCAAAAGAGCAACCATTGGATGATGGCTCGGTTATTTATGAGCAAGATCTGATTGTTGCGCGCTTACAGCAAGATCCTCCGCGCGATGTAGAAGGTACTGTATTTGACTTCGTTGCGGAAGGAGTTCAAGAGCAGGCTGAATATATTAAAGCATTCCACCACACTTCACAGTTGGTAGAAACGGATCCAAGTGAGAAGAATCTCAACCGTCTTGCTGAATTGCAGGAAGTCTTGGATAACCGTGGTCTTTGGTTATTAGATAGCCGAATCAGTGATGTATTGAAAAAATTATCCCTGCCCGCAGAAGCAAAACTGTCTTCCCTTTCTGGTGGTTGGCTGCGCAAGGCAGCATTGGGCCGAGCGCTGGTTTGTGCACCTAAGGTATTGTTCCTTGATGAACCTACCAACCACCTTGATATCAGTACCATCGAATGGTTGGAAAATTTCCTGAAAGACTTCAATGGAAGCCTTGTCTTTATTTCCCATGATCGTTCTTTCATTCGCAACATGGCGACACGCATCATCGATTTGGATCGTGGAAAGCTGACATCCTGGCCGGGAAGTTACGATAAATATCTTGAAGGGAAAGAAGAGGCATTGCGGGTTGAAGAAATGCAGAATGCCGAATTTGATAAAAAACTGGCTCAGGAAGAGGTTTGGATCCGCCAAGGCATTAAAGCACGACGCACTCGTAACGAAGGGCGGGTAAGGGCATTGAAAGCACTGCGGGTAGAACGCTCTGAGCGCCGCAATGTGATGGGCGCGGCGAAAATGCAGGTCGAAGAAGCATCCCGCTCCGGCAAAATTGTGTTTGAAATGGAAAACGTGAATTACCAAATTGGTGATAAAACATTAGTCAAAAACTTTTCGGCGCAAGTTCAGCGTGGTGACAAAATTGCACTGGTCGGGCCAAATGGCTGCGGAAAAACAACATTATTGAAACTGATGTTGGGAGATTTGTCGGCAGACAGCGGGCGCATTCATTGTGGTACAAAACTTGAAGTCGCCTACTTTGACCAACACCGCCTTGCATTGGATCCCAATAAAACCGTCATGGATAACCTTGCTGAAGGTAAGCAAGAAGTCATGGTCAATGGGCGCTCCCGCCATGTTTTGGGGTATTTGCAAGATTTCCTTTTCCATCCCAAGCGAGCGATGACGCCTGTACGGGCGCTGTCTGGCGGAGAACGCAACCGTTTATTGCTGGCGCGCTTATTCCTGAAACCAAGCAATTTACTTATTCTCGATGAACCGACCAACGATCTTGATGTTGAAACATTGGAATTGCTGGAAGAGCTGGTCGATAGTTATACAGGAACAGTGATTTTGGTGAGCCATGATCGTCAATTTGTTGACAATTCAGTGACTGAGTGCTGGATTTTTAACGGTGATGGTGAAATCAACAATTATGTCGGGGGATATTACGATGCTCAGCAGCAACGAGAGCAGAGTATCTCCTTGCAGCGTGACTCAGAGAAGAAAAGTAAGGTCGAAACCAAGGCAGCTAAGCCGAAAGAGGCCGCTAAACGGGCAAACAATAAGATAAGTTACCATTTACTGCGTGAGTTGGAACAACTACCATCATTATTGGAAAAATTGGAAGAAGAGATTGAGAAATTGCAATCTCAGGTCAGCGACTCTGAATTCTTTAACCAATCACACGAAATCACACAAAATGTTCTGAATGAACTGGCAAATAAAGAGCAAGAATTAGAAAAAGCTTTCGATCGTTGGCAGGAATTGGAAATGATGAAAAATGGATGATAGCTGCCTCATCAAAGAGACTTGTGAGTTCTGCTAAAGGAGAGACACTTTGTGTTCCAATAACCATCAGCATGACCAGTTGGTTCTGTGTCACCAGTGCGACATGCTGGTGGCTGTTCCTGATTTGGAGCAGGGAAAGAAAGCCGTTTGCCCTCGCTGTAGCACGGTTCTGACAGCAAAGTGGCAAGAACCGCGCCACCAGCCCACGGGTTATGCCGTAAGTGCATTGGCCATGCTTTTTCTTGCCTGTCTGTTTCCATTCATCAGCATGAGTGTTGCGGGGATTGTCAGCGAAATTACGTTGCCTCAAATCCCCAAAGTGATGTTCAGTGAAGATTACTCCAGTATGGCAGTGTTTTTCCTGGTTTTTGTTCAACTTGTGCCTGCCTTTTGCATGGTTGCCATCATTCTCTTGTGCCAGAAGGTCAAAATGGCGCGCCGGCTGAAAGTAGAATTGGCGCGCATTTTGTTCAAAATGAAAACCTGGTGCATGGCAGAGATTTTCCTTGCGGGGGTGCTGGTCAGCTTTGTCAAACTCATGGCATATGGTGAAATCAGTTTGGGTTTGAGTTTCTTGCCTTATTGTTTATTTTGCTTATTTCAGGTGAGAGCTTTTCAATGCCTTGACCGTCATTGGTTCTGGAATGAAATCGAACCCGCACCAAAAATTTGTCATTTATTACCAGCCGGAAAATTGCAGGCCGGAAAACCAGGCTTGGTACAAGGAGTCAGATTGTGTCAGTGCTGTACCGCCATTTTACCCGCCAATCAATCTTCATGCCCACGTTGTCACACAAAAGGCCATGCCCGCCGCCGCCATAGCCTACAGCTCACAATGGCGTTATTAATAACATCAGTCATACTTTATATTCCGGCGAATGTGTTACCCATCATGGTTACGCAGGCACTGGGAAGCCATATAAACTCTACCATTCTGGAAGGTGTCATTTTACTTTGGGGTTCTGGCTCTTATCCTGTAGCTATGGTCATTTTTATCGCCAGTGTCATGGTACCTTTGCTGAAAATGCTGGCTATCAGTTGGTTATGCTGGGATGCAAAAAAACAGAGCAGCAATGAGTCTGAAAAGATGCACTTTATTTATGAAATGGTGGAGTTCGTTGGCCGTTGGTCAATGATTGATGTGTTCGTTATTGCCGTTTTATCGGCACTGGTTCGCATGGGGCAACTCATGAGCATTTATCCTGCTACTGGAGCCATACTGTTTGCTCTGGTTGTCATCTTGACAATGTTTGCGTCAATGACATTTGATCCTCGCTTAACCTGGGATAAAGCCAACAGTAAATTTGCATTGAATGAAAATGAGGAGCCGTAAGGTGACGGATAAAGAAGAAGATCTTACTCAGGCTAGGATCAGTAAACTCAAAAGTTGGTCACCTGTATGGATTGTGCCAATTATCACGGTACTCATTGGAGCCTGGATACTATTTTATCATTTCAGCCACCAAGGCCCTGAAGTGACATTGGTAACGTCTAATGCTGAAGGTATTGAAGCCGGAAAAACTAAAATTAAAAGCCGCAGCGTTGACGTTGGTGTTGTTGAATCAGTGTCATTAAGCGATAACTTGGGGCAGGTTATTATCAGGGCGCGCCTGAAAGATGGCATGGGACGATTGTTGCACAAAGACAGCGCGTTTTGGGTGGTAAAACCCCAAGTCGGTCGTGAAGGGGTTTCTGGCCTGAGCACACTATTGTCAGGCGCATTTATCGAATTACAACCAGGCTCACAAGGGGAAGAGGAGCGACATTTTTCCTTGCTTGACTCCCCGCCACTTGCTTCTCCTGACGCAAAAGGTCTTCGCCTTATCTTATCCAGCGAAAAAGCAGGGCAGTTAACGCCCGGTGATCCGGTGCTATTTCGAGGGTATCGTGTTGGTTCGGTTGAAACGAGTACTTTTGATCCTAAATCTCGCCTGATTAGCTATCAGGTTTTTATCAATGCTCCCTACGACGGTTTATTAACCACCAATGTCAGATTTTGGAAAGACAGCGGGATCGCTTTTGATATGTCATCACAGGGCCTGCGGGTTGAAATGGCTTCACTATCAACTCTGTTTGGCGGTGGCGTTAGTTTTGATATACCGAAAGGCTGGGACTTAGGCAGCCCAATCAAAGAAAAAGAAGTGTTCAAGCTTTATGACAGTGAGAAGAGCATCCAAGATTCACTGTATACAGAATACAAAGATTTTTTATTGTTTTTCTCCGATTCAGTACGCGGCCTGCAACCTGGAGCTCCTGTCGAATTCCGTGGTATCCGGATGGGAACCGTGGCAAAAGTGCCTTTCTATACCGAAGGTGTCAAACAACGCCTTGATAACGATTTTCGCATTCCAGTACTAATCCATGTGGAGCCTGAACGTTTTAAGAAAGAATTAGGTAATGAGTTCTACACAGACAAGGAATTGACAGCCATTATTAACCGGGGCCTGAGAGCGACTTTGAAACCGGGCAACATACTGACAGGATCACTGTTTATTGATCTGGACTTTTATCCTAATGAGAAAGCATGGGAAGGGCCATACAGTATTTCTGGTTATGAAATTTTACCTACAGTCAGTGGTGGCCTGACGCAAATTCAACAAAAAGTGATCGCTGCTTTGGATAAAATTAATGGCATGCCGATTGAACCGGTATTTATTCAGGCAACACGAACACTTGAAGAGAGCCAGAAAACAATTAAGACAGCACAGAAAACGATGGATGAATTAAATCGGATTCTGGCGAGCAAAGAAGCACAAGGTCTGCCAAAAGATATACAAAATACATTGAACGAGCTAAATCGCAGTATGCAGGGCATTCAGCCCGGCTCGCCGGCCTATAATAAATTAGTCGATAATATGCAGCGATTGGATCAAGTTCTGCGTGAATTACAACCGGTTTTGAAAACCCTCAATAATAAGAGCAATGCATTGGTATTTGAGGCTGAAGCAACAAAAGATCCGGAACCTAAAAAGGCGTCTGAATAATGAAAAAAGTGATTGCAAGATTAGCATTTTTTATTCCTGTCAGCATTTTTATTGTCGGAAGTGTATTTATTTCGGGGTGTAGCAGCCAGCCAACAAAAACATATTATCAGTTGCCGACGTTAGCTAAGCTGCCACCAGAAAAACAGGCTTCAACGGAAAGTTTAGCGCCACAAGAGGGAAAATTAGGCGCTAGACATGAACCACAGCTTTGGGTGAAAAGTGTCAATCTTTCTGATTATCTTGCTGCACCCGGCATTGTGTATCAAACCGGGGATGTGAGTTATACCAATGCTTCTAATCACTTATGGGCTAGCCCTTTGCAGCAACAATTGAAGCAGGTATTAATTTCTGAATTGAGTGCTGCATTTCCAAATCGTTTGGTTTCTGAGCAAGAGTTAGAAGAAGATGCAGATGCGTTGGATATCACAATAACGGCTTTTCATGGGCGATATGATGGGCGCGTACTGATCGAGGGGTATTGGATACTGTCTAACCCGGAAAATGTAATGAAGCGGCCATTCAGCATTGAGCTGAAGCAGAAAAAAGACGGTTATGCGGAATTAGTACACACTTTGGCAAGGGGTTACAATCAATTGGCTCAATCGATTGCCCGACAAATTGCTTCTCGGCGTTAGTGCTGACATAGCCAATACATTTCAAGTCATTGCTTTTCTGGCCGCAATTTGAAAAGGCCCAAAAGCGTAAGAATTGTAAACAGGTATTATGACAATTTTATGAATATCTTTGCTTGATATTCACACTATATAAGGGTATCACTAGTTCGAATCGAATAAGAAACGATCACCATTTTTATCTTCATGGTAACAAGTGAGGAAGTAAGGCATGAAAAGACAAAAAAGAGACCGTTTAGAAAGAGCGCTTTCCAGAGGCTATCAGGCTGGCATTTTGGGACGGTCGCGGGAGAATTGCCCTTATCAGTCATTGGATGCTCGTTCGTATTGGTTAGGAGGGTGGCGTCAGGCTAGGGCAGCACGTGCCTGATGCTATTTGTTTATTAAACCATTTGTTTATTAAGCCATTTGGTTATTAAACTATCGGTTTATCAGTCATTGTTTCATGAGTTATTGGTTCGTCGAATCTTTTGTTATTGAACCGCTTACTCATCAAATGGGAGAATCACCTCCGCAATGGCGGAGGTGTTCAGTATAAGGGATATCGGTTAACAAGCTTGTTCATCACCAAGTTAGTCCCGGCATGAAAAATCAAAAGGTGCTGGTATCTTTAAATAAACCGACTTTCAAATCAGTTGCAGCGTAGATCAGCTTCCCATCGACTAAAACTTCACCATCAGCCAGCCCCATAATTAACTTACGGTTAATGACACGTTTAAAGTTAATCCGGTAAGTCACTTTTTTTGCCGTTGGCAATATTTGACCTGTAAATTTCACTTCGCCAACGCCAAGTGCCCGACCTTTACCTTCACCGCCAAGCCAGCCAAGAAAGAAGCCAACAAGTTGCCACATTGCATCAAGGCCAAGGCAACCCGGCATCACAGGGTCATTGACGAAATGGCAATCGAAAAACCACAACTCAGGGTTGATATCGAATTCAGCTTCAACATACCCCTTATCATAGGCTCCGCCGGCTTCTGTCATTTTTATGATGCGATCCATCATTAACATATTGCCGGAAGGTAACGGTGGTCCATTTTCACCAAACAATTTACCTTGCCCAGAGGCTTGAAGTTCTTCTTTCGTGTAGGACGCTTGTTGTTTAAACATATTCTTAGGTAGCCTTATTATCATGTAGGGCTAGAGAATAGCGTACGCTTGTACGCTGAACAACTCCGATCAGATGATATCTGAACTAATTCAACCAGCGAAGGAACCAAGGAAGCCTAGGACGCTCTTGATTGTTAGCCTGTGTAATTCGTTCATATATAATAGCTAACAAGTGTTCTTTTTCTGGATCATAATAAGGCACACCCGTCAGCAACGATGCAGCTTCAGAAACATGTTCAACAGCCCAAATGTGGAATTGACCGCTTTTTACTGCATCAATAACATCTTGGTTCAGGCACAAATGTTGAATATTAGAGGTTGGAATAATGACACCTTGGTGGCCTGTTAACCCTCGGTAATGGCATATGCGGAAGAAACCTTCAATCTTCTCATTAACACCGCCAATCGGTTGTACATAACCAAATTGATCTACGGCACCAGTAACGGCAATTTGCTGATCAATGGGGTGTTGTGACAGGGCACTGATAAGGGCACATAATTCAGCCAATGACGCGCTATCACCGTCAACTTCACCGTAAGATTGCTCGAATACAATGGAAGCAGAGAATGGTTGCGGCTGATCCAGTTTTAATTCAGAAATTAAATAGGCTTGCATGATCATCATGCCTTTCGCATGAATGTTGCCACCCAACTCTACTTTGCGTTCCACATCAATAAATTCCCCGTCTCCCAGATGGGCGACGCAACTGATACGGGATGGTTCTCCCATTGGTTCCGGATGACCAGGATATTCGAGTACAGACAGCCCATTGATTTGTCCGATAACTGAACCTTCAGTACGTACCAATATCTGCCCTTTCAGAATTTCGTCCATACTGCGTTCAGCTAAATAGCTATGGCGCCAAATACGATTTTCTTCTGCTTGCTGGAGTGCGTATGCAGTTATCTGGTTTTGCTGCTGATGATTCGCACTTGTTTTCAATTTTTGTTGCAACCATTGAATATCCAGTGGCAAACGAAATTGATCTTCAGTATAGCGAGTCGCTTGCCTGATGAGTTCCGGCCAGGCATCGGCACTTAATGAAGGCAGGTTTTGTTGCTGGCCAATTCCATTGATAAAGCGGCACCAAGTGGTTAAATCATCTTCGTCAAGGAAGGTCATATCCAGTTCATATTCGCCATACAGCGCATTATTCGCCAGCTCAGGTTCGATCGTTTGTAGCTCTTCAAGGCTTAACCTGTCTCCGACTAAAAGCAGGCGAAGATCTAATTCCATTGACGGTACAGGAAATGGCAATGAGCGAGTTTCATCATGAGACAGCCAGTCAAAGCGGCGCTGAGTAATCATCTGCTTGAGGCGAACCCACATTAAGGGCTGAGAAAGCAAAGTACGCAAAGGCAGGATCAAAATACCGCCATTGACTTGATGAATAAGCCCCGGCTGCAATTGGATTGTGTCTTTATGTGTATAGATGTTACCGAATAGTTGTTCTGGTTCAATCCACTCACGATAAGCAACGCGCTCAGTTGGTGCAAAAGCACCTTCTCCTGAGGGATGCCAAGTAATAGTTTGGTGTTCTACCTGATAATAGCCACCAACTTTGGGATATTTTGGGGGCAATAAAGAAGAGACTGCATCAGATAAAAGAGACAGATAGGCATCACTCTCTTCTGCTTTTAGCAGCATAAAGGATTGACTCAGATCGGTCTGACAGAATAGGGATAAGCCACTGTACAATCTGGGTTGAACCACATCCATTGTAATGGATGGCAATTCAGTAACAGAATTAAAGAGTGCTTCATAAGGCGCATTATTTGGCTGTAGTGCCTGCCAGTCTAGTTTTATATTCGTCAAAGTGATAGCTACATATAGTGAAGAGGAAACATTTATTATACAAGATTAGGCAATGAACCAACATGCAAGAATCCTGAAAGAGACGACATTTGAGTTAACGCATTTATTGCTTGTAAAATACACCAATATTCTGTGTTGCAATGAGCAATCTTAAGAAATAATTGCTATGCTTAATTTAAGTTACGCTGTCACTGAGAGATAAAATGAAATATCAACAATTGGAAAATCTGGAATGTGGCTGGAAATGGGCATATTTGGTAAAAAAACACCGCGAAAATGAGCCGATTACTAAATACATTGAAAAAAGTGCAGCGCAGGATGCAGTTGATGAATTAATAAAGTTGGAGCGAGAACCCATCAAGGTATTGAAATGGATTTCGCGGCATATGAATCCAGATTTAACTAACCGAATGAAGCAAACTATTCGGGCACGACGTAAACGTCATTTTAATGCAGAGCACCAACACTCACGCAAAAAATCCATCGATTTGGATTTCCACGTTTGGCAGCGCCTTTCTGCCCTTTCCCGGCGTCGTGGCAATACGTTATCTGAAACAATCGTACAATTGCTGGAAGATGCAGAATATAGGGAAAAATACGCTCATCAGATGTCGAGTTTGAAACAAGATTTGGAAGCCATACTAGGGAAGTAACACTTTGCCCATTAACGGTTTTTATCTATTGGCGAAACAGCGAACCGCAAAATAAAACCCCATTTAAAAATGGGGTTTTTGATAATTCTATCAGGATAATATTACTGTGCTACTTTTGGTTGAGTTTCAACTCGTTTAGTACCCTGAATATTGATAATTACGCGACGGTCTGGTGCCAGACATTCGATAAGTTTAGCGCGAACTTTAACGTTGTCACAGGTAGAACCTGTTACTGGGCTATCCTTACCGCGGCCTTCAGCTTGGATGCTGCCTGCTGGAATGCCTTTAGAAACCAAGTAATCTACAACGGACTGTGCACGTTTGTGAGACAGTGGCAGGTTGTATTTCTGGCTACCGATACGGTCAGTGTAACCAACTACCAATACGTTGCCCTGAGTTGGGTCAATCTTGGCCAGTTGATTGTAAAGATTATTCAGTTCTTGTTTACCTTCTTCTTTCAACGTTGATTTGTTGAAATTGAACAGGACATCAGAGCGCAAAGTGAAGCTCTTGTTTTCAACGGAAGGAGCTGGAGTCACTGGAGCTACAGGTGCAACCACTGGTGCAGCTTCATCTTGACCGAAACGGTAAGATACGCCAAGGCTCAGCATGCCGTTATCTGGACGGGCACCAACAGTCGTTGCATCGCCAATGTTATTAACCCATTGATAATCCAGACGAGTTGCCAGATTTTTGGTCAGTGCGTATTCAACACCGATCGCAGCCAGAGGGGAAACACCGGTATCATGGTCTTTCAGTCTGCGTTGATTTGTTTCACCAGTTCCACCAAGTGCATTCGCATTGTAAGTTGCGGAGGAATCTGCACGCCATACCATACCACCCAAACGAGTATAGACATCCAGATTATCCATTACTGGATAGCTCAATTTGGTTGCCAGTTGAACGCCTTGAGCACGGAAAGCACCATTATTGATGCTGCCCTTATAAGGCATGCGTCCCAGCCAATCGTAACCCAGTTCAAAACCCAGGTATGGATTTGCTTGATAACCGACATAAGCACCAGCACCTAACTGGCTTTTATGGGTAGAACCATTGCCAATTCGGTTATCGTAACCATTACCGTAGAAATTCACGTCATGGTATTGAGACCAACCTAACTTAGCACCAGTATACCAGGTATTGTCCTTTGGAGCTGCTTGGGCAGCAGTTGTGAAAGCTGCCACTGCCACTGCTACTGCGATAGCTGTCTTCTTCATTTTACGCCTCGTTATCATCCAAATAGGCAATTGGCTTTGAAAGCCTTATTATTAGCCATTGGTTAAAATGTTTTGTCAGGTACCCCTACTTCGGTCAGGATATATCTCCTGAAATATAAGGGTGAAGAGTACAAGTACCTAAACTCTGTAAAGTCTACAACGAACTTAAAAAGTTACAAGTACACTGTGACTCATGACACAAAATTTTTATTTTTGAGGCTACAAAACTTATATATTTTTGACGAACATTTACATTAATAGAGATATTAATGTGTTGATTTTTATTATGAATAAGAGTAGCTATCATTTAGTAGCTGATTTTTTATAAAAAATATTGAGATAATTCCTAATATCGGTCAATGATAGTAATTAGAGTAAATTTGTAACCTATTTGGTTCAGACATAAATTGGCGTACCAAATTTTGCGGGCGCATAATAAAACCGACAGAAGTTCCTTTCTGTGCAGCCTGATGCAATTTATTTATTTCCTGTTGAGACAATTCAGGCAGCCAACCCAATACGACACTATAGTTACCACTTGCCAATGCTTTTTCCATCGCATCAATTGAGGCGATAGGGCGGATTTGATTCAGCTGTATAACTTTATTTAAAGGAAGCCCAGAACTTATTAACCACTGGCGGCTTAGCTTTTTATTAGGAGTAACCCAAAGTAGCCACCTATCTTCCTTACCAGATTGGCGCAATAAAGGAAGCAGAACGTGATTAATGCCAGGTTGAAATTCATTGTAAATCAATTCACTAACCATCCCTTTTGCTACATGTGAAAGGCATAGAGATGATTCGCTAAAAGACAGTTTCTTCATGGTTATCCCAACCATTGTTTGATCTGTTTTATTTTCTTTTACTGCTTCATTGTCACCTGTACGGATAATCGTATTGGTATCTGCATTAGTCGCTGTTGTTTTCTTTCGGGTGGAATATTCCCACAATGATTGAATGCTCATAATGTTCCTCATTACCTATACTGTATTTTTATACAGTATAACGCTATTTGATTAAAAGCAAGTTTCTTTTTTTCAAAGCGCTTCGCAAAATTTCACAGAAATTAGGATTTTTCTGACTTAACGATTGGCAGTTGGAAATAGATTGCGTATGGTTTTAATTAATTGTTCTTGTTATCTATTTTATTAATAGCTGATTTGAATAAACATTACTTTGGAATGTAATTCATGGAGTGATAAAGATGTTTTTATCGGGAGCTCGTTTTGCTCAATTGCAACACGGTGTATCTTCACTGGGGAATCTTAAGAAGAAGTCTCAATTTGGTGGCATTGGTTTGCTAATTGATGGTGTGTTATTTGCCATTAGTTCTGATGGGGAACTTTATTTGCGAGGAAATAGTAACGCAGAATTATTATTTAAGGCCAGAGGTATGGAAAAATTTGTTTATTCGAAAAGGGGGATACCTGTGACCTTGCGCTATTACCGAGTCAATGAATCACTCTGGCAAGATCAAAAACAATTATCTGAATATGCACATTTGGCTTATCGATATACCATGGAAGAAATTATCGATAGACAAAATGTCCCTCTCAGGCTCAAAGATCTCCCTAATTTAGGGATAGCATTAGAGAGGCAATTATGGAAAGTTGGTATCTCTAAAGTAGAAGAGCTACGAATGTTAGGGGCAAAAGTGGCTTACCTTAAGCTACAACAGCACAGAAAAAAATCCAGTATCAGTTTATTGCTTGCGTTAGCAGGAGCGATAGAAGGGTGCCACGTTGCAGTGTTGCCGGAGCAATTACGTGAAGAGCTTATCAACTGGCATAGCGAACTGGTTCACCAAAATCCAGATTATCATTCATAGTCAGTGATATTGGGTGAGTAGGGGCATAGCCCCTATTTTTAATTTAAAGGCTTTCTAGTTCGTTAATTTGCTTTGTTAAGCTAACTAATTCAGGCAACAATTCAGCCAATAAGGTTATTTGTTGGAATATTATCTGATGTAATGCAGCTTGCTGTAATATAGGGGAGGTCTTGGCGCTGCTTTCAAAAGATAACAGATTAATTTTTTCAATTAAATCATTCACTGTCAGTTGCAAAGCCTCAGTATTCATTTGGCCTTGTATGGATTCAACATGATGAATGACATCATTAAGAATATTCAGGATGGTGGTATCATTAAGCTTCTCTCGATGAGCTCCCAATGCTGAAATATAACTCAGCATTGTATGATTAAGGCACAATAAGCGAAAAGCAGCCTCTTGGGATATACGGTAATTTTTCGGTTCTGATGCCATATTCGAAATAACGGATGCCAGCTCTGCATCACAATTATGGGCATCACGGCGGGCGATTCGATAATCGAGGCTATTATTCTTGCCTTGATGGTATTGCACTAAAATTGCATTAAGATAACGGCAATTGGCGTTTAGTGTCCGGTTAATAACTTGAGGTAATTGGCGAAATTTCCAATCTGGCCAGATGAAGCTGACGGCAAGTAGAGCAATTCCACACCCTATTAATGTATCGATAATTCTTGGCAATGCGACTTCAAAGCCTTCACCCAATAAGTTGAAACTCAGTAATACCAGCAAAGTGATAAATAATGTTGCGTGTGCATATTGGCTATTGCGAAAAGCAAAGAATAAAACGCCTGAGATAACAATTAACACTAACTGCCCTTCAATGGAAGGCACGAAATAAAGGATGGGCAGGCCAAGTAAAATGCCTGCTAAAGTACCAATGACACGTAGGGCCAAACGGCGGCGAGTAGCACTGTAATTGGGTTGACAGACAAATAAACTTGTCAGCAAGATCCAATATCCACGCTGTATATCAAACAGTTGAATAATGGCATAACCAGTACACAGAAGGGCAGACATTCGGATCGCATGGCGAAATAAGGCAGATTTTGGTGTTAAATTACTTCTGATCCTAAACCATATATCACGCCAGCCAGTTAAATCTTCATCAGATAATTGGATGTCTTCTGATTTATCGATTGGTGAAGTATTTTGGGAGAGTACATACTGATCAGAGCTTAATCCGGATAATTGAGTATCAATTGCGCGTAGATTTTTTAGCAAATTATCAAATGCCATTATCTTAGCGCTATTGACTTGATTGTGATTCAAACGTTCAAGGGAGCTTTCAAGATAGTTAAATGCATTCTCAAAGCGTGGATCATGCTGATATGGTTTATGCAGGATGATGGATTGAGAAATTTGTTCACATGCCCGGGCTTGCATAGAAAGTAATCGTTGAAAACGGAACATAATATCGCTGTGGCGAAAAATTTCTCTTAATTTCTGATACTGGAAATGCGATGAACTGGCCCGTTCATGAATATCTTGTGCTACAAAATAATAATGTAATGTACGGCGGGTGCCCCTTTGCCCTCGGTCACCCTTTAATCGAGTGAGTAAAGACATTTTTGCCTGATTAAGTGTCGTGACTAACGCACTGTTCGCCATAGCAACATCAAACATGGACTGTTTATATTCCTCGGCGTCTGAATCGGGGTCAAAAAGGCTGGTTTTTGCATAGAGATAAGATGAAAGCTGTTGGTAACAACGCGCCAAATTTTCCTGCAAAGGGCGGATTGGGAAAAGCAAATGTCCTGTTAATGTCAGCAAGTTATACCAAATGGCGCCAATAAGCAGCAATACTGGTTGTTGATACCAGAGAGGAAATATTGATGAACCAAGCATGGTATAAATGGCAATTAACAACGCGCCAAAGGCAATGGTTGCGTAGCGTTGCCCCAATGCGCCAAGCAGGATAAAACCACAAGTGGATATCGCCAATCCAATAATGAACAGCCAGGGGTAGGGAAACAATAACGTGATCGAGGCTGAAGCAGCAAAGAAAGAAATTAAGGTAATGATAAGATTGCGCAAGCGCCCCACTAAACGATCATCTAAATCTGTCAACGCTGCTGCGACCACACCCAATAACAGAGGAATTGTTATTTTAAGTTCTTCCCCCAATAGCCAGGGCAAGAGGGTAGTTCCTGTTAGTGCAATGAATATACGGATATAATAGAGGACATGACTGTTATACAGAAAATGACGGGAGTTGGATAAAACCGTTCGCACAAAATACCCCTAACAACATTTACGTGATGAAGTAGTTCAACAACTTTCAGGTATGGTGCCCCATGACAATGGAACTAAAATCAACGCAAATTGGCCAACGCCTCGCACAGCATCCTTATAACCGGGTGCGCTTACTTAATGCTGGCATCGAAGTCAGCGGTGACAAACACCAATACCTTATTCCATTTAATCAACTAATTGGTATTCAGTGTAAGCGAGGGATTGTTTGGGGGGAACTGGAATTTGAATTACCTGAAGGAAAAGTGGTTCGTCTGCATGGTAC
This sequence comes from Xenorhabdus santafensis, assembly GCF_033949405.1. Taxonomy (NCBI): domain Bacteria; kingdom Pseudomonadati; phylum Pseudomonadota; class Gammaproteobacteria; order Enterobacterales; family Morganellaceae; genus Xenorhabdus; species Xenorhabdus santafensis. Next base: position 48,483 of record NZ_VCDN01000038.1, read on the forward strand.
AGAATGGCAACAAACTCAGGGTTTTTATCATTACTTGCTGAGAGAGTGGCAAAAATGGAGCACTGATATGAGTGATGTCAGTGCTGATGTTTTAGCTTCACAAGTGAATGAAATCAATAAAATAGAACAACAAGACCGTTGGCTAAAAAGTTCTGACTTAGTGTTATTGCAGCAACAAATTCAAGAAACATTTCAGGCTCTGCCTTTACCATTACAGCGCGTTGAACAATTTGAAAATTGCCGCGAGAATTATCAAATTTGCCTGAGTTGGCTGAATGAAGGCAAAAAAATACTTCAAGCCAGCAATCAGCAATGGGTTGATCGCACTTTGGCACAATATGACGAATTTTTCCGAACCGTAGAAACCTCACCGCTTAATCGTTCCCAGTGTCAGGCGGTGATTAACGGCGAGAAAAATGTTCTGGTTTTGGCTGGGGCGGGGAGTGGAAAAACATCTGTTTTGGTTGCTCGTGCCGGATGGCTGCTATTGCGTCAACAAGCACTTCCTGAACAAATTCTGCTACTGGCTTTTGGCCGTCAGGCCGCCGATGAAATGAATGAGCGCATTCAAGCCCGCTTAGGAACAGACGAGATAAAAGCAAAAACATTTCATGCCTTAGCATTGTATATAATCCAACAAGGCAGCAATAAAATTCCTAAAATTAGTGAGTTGGAAACAGATACCCAAAAGCGCCGGGATTTTCTTATTCAAGAATGGCAAAAGCAGTGTGGAGAAAAAAAAGCACAGGCAAAAGGCTGGCGGGAGTGGTTGGATGAAGAACTGGATTGGCAAGTACCAGAAGGTGAATACTGGCACGATAAGCAATTGGCAACTCGCTTGTCTGTTCGCCTGGAACGTTGGTTGGGGTTGATACGCATGCACGGCGGCAGCCAGAAAGAAATGGCTGAGCAGGCACCAGCTGCTTATGCCGATATTTTTCAGAAACGCTTACGGCTGATGGCTCCTTTGTTGAAGGCTTGGAAATCAGCCTTAAAGTCTGAAGGGGCGGTTGATTTTTCGGGTTTAATCCATCAGGCTGTGAATATTCTGCAAAAAGGGCGCTTTATCAGCCCTTGGAAACATATATTAGTGGACGAATTTCAGGATATTTCACCACTTAGAGCCAATTTATTAACGGCATTAAAAGCCCAAAATAAACAGAGTCATCTATTTGCGGTGGGAGATGATTGGCAGGCCATTTATCGTTTCAGTGGTGCTGAATTAACATTAACGACAGCATTTTCAGCTTATTTTGGCGAAGGTGCAGAATGTGCACTGGATACGACTTATCGTTTTAATGATCGTATAGGCGAAATTGCTAACCGATTTATCCAACAAAACCCGAATCAATTATCTAAGCCACTAAATAGCCTGATAAAAGGCAATAAAAAGTCAATTGTGATTTTACCGGAAGAACAGCTGGAAGCCTTGCTTAATAAAATGAGTGGTTATGTCACTAAACAGGAAACTATTTTACTGCTGGCGCGTTATCACCATTTGAAGCCTGAATTATTGAAAAAAGCGTCGACCCGTTGGCCGAATTTGAACATTGAATTTATGACAATTCATGCATCTAAGGGGCAACAAGCAGATTATGTGGTGATTTTGGGGTTACAACAGGGAAAAGATGGGTTTCCTGCGCCTGAACGGGAATCCACAATGGAGCGAGTTTTGCTGCCTCAGCCTGAAGATTTTCCTGACGCAGAAGAACGTCGCTTGTTGTATGTAGCCCTGACAAGAGCAAAAAAGCAGCTTTGGTTGCTGCAGGAGCCGAAAAACCCTTCGGTGTTTATTCATCAATTAACGCAGTTGGGTGTGCCCGTTCAGCGTAAACCATAAACCACTGTGCAATTTCAATGGGGAGAATTTGGCTCTCCCCGTTCTGGCTACTTTAATCTTTCATTGAGATAGCGTTGATAATCAGGTACGCAAATATCTATCTTGGTCGAAAAAAGTGTCGAATGGATAAGAAAATCAGCTGTTGAACGATTTGTTGCAACGGGAATATTCCAAACTGTTGCGAGACGTAGCAGAGCTTTGACATCGGGATCATGGGGCACTGCATTCAAAGGATCCCAAAAAAAGATTAAAACATCGATTTTACCTTCAGAAATCAAAGCCCCAATTTGTTGGTCCCCACCCATTGGCCCACTCAACATATTAGTCATGGGCAATCCCGTTTCTTGTTGAATTAAATGCCCCGTCGTGCCCGTCGCAAATAAAACATGTTTTCCTAATAAATCTTTATGGGCATTGACCCAGGCCAGAAGGGATTTTTTGCAATGGTCATGTGCTACAAGTGCGATTTTTTTTGATTCTGTCAAGGAGCGAACCGTTGATTCCATGGTGATACCTTTATTCGAATAAATTATTTACCATTTTTTTAAATGGCAAGATAATAAAAAAAGAACCGTGATTATCATAAACACTGTAGCAGATAAACCAAATGAAAATCTCTGTTACATCATGGAGTAATGGTTAAGAGCAATATGGAGTTCCAATGAAAGATCAACAGATAGCGGATATTTTGGGAAAGGTCAGAACCATTGCATTAGTAGGGGCAAGCGAGAAAACAAATCGCCCAAGCCACGAGGTGATGCAATACCTGCTGAGCCAAGGATATCAAGTTATTCCTGTCAGCCCGAAATTAGCGGGAAAAAAATTGTTGGGTCAATTGGTCGTCAGTCAATTGGCCGATATAGAACAGGCAGTTGATATGGTTGATGTATTCCGCAATGCAACCGCGGCTTATGGTGTTGCTGAAGAAGCAATCGCAATCGGTGCAAAAGTGCTTTGGTTACAAAAAGGCGTCATTAATGAAAAAGCAAAATTATTGGCAGAGAGTAAAGGATTGCAAGTTGTGATGGATTGTTGCCCAAAAATAGAAATCCCGCGCTTGGGGATGGAGAAATAAATAAGGCGATGACAGTTTATATTCATCACCTTACTGGAATGATTGATGTATAAGATATAAAAAATGTTTAATTTCGCAGCCGTGGAGCTAACAACTGACTACGGATAGATTCAGCCAACTCATCCAGAGAAGGTTGTTCCGGATGATCATCTGATGTTTCGTAAGTCAATTGAGCTTCGGCCAGATAAGTGTGGACAGGTTGTCCATCATCATCTTCCATTACAACGTGATACCACGGCGCTGAACGCAAGGTGGCATTTGATGCGATATCGTTGTCCTGTGGTTGTTCTAAAGAATATTCAGCATCAATATCTACAATAACACCTAAATAACCCAGCAATCTATGTCGTACTTGCTGGCCGATACCGAATTTGCTGGCGATCATCATAGTCACCTCCTGAGAAACCTTGCAATGATTCTTATATGAGGACAGTAAGATAAATTTCAAGCGCACACCCGGTAGCCGGAATTTCTGCATGATTTTTGAAACCGAGGTGGCATGTGATCTCCACCCCATATTTTCAGGTTAGCTGTTGCGTATATAAAATACAATACCAAAAGTGGGATCAACGTTTCAAAGATCTTACTATCTCATTTGGGGAGGAAACGGCTATGACTCAATACAGCATTACTATTTATGTTTACGGTCGAGTTCAAGGAGTTGGATTTCGTTATCAAACATATCATTGGGCAAAGAAAAATAAGCTGGTTGGATATGTTCGTAATATGGATGATGGCAGCGTTAAAATTGTTGCCAGTGGTAATGACGGACAAATCAAAATGTTAACTCATTGGTTGGAACAGGGAGGCCCGCCGGGTTCCCGAATCGATCATTTTCAATCTCAGTTTTGTGAAATAGAAGAAATGAATGATTTTAGCATCCGCCATTAATGACGGATGAATGAATCAAATACATTTAACTGGTTTTGGAAGGCCAGCAATTTTTGTGGCTTGTTTTGCCGGCCCTTTTGGAAATAGTCGGTAGAGATAGCGGCTATTTCCTTTTTCCTCTCCATATTTTTGCGAGATGGCTTTAACTAACATTCGAATAGCAGGGGAAGTATTAAATTCTTCGTAGAATTCACGAACAAAACGTATAACTTCCCAATGCTGCTCGGTTAAAGTAATTGCTTCCTGCTTGGCAAGGAGGGGAGCCATTTCTTCTTGCCAGTCACGGCTGTTTTTTAAATAACCTTGAGCATCCGTCTCGATCTCACGACCTTGAAATACCAACATAACTTTCTGACCATCTAATAACGATGAGCGCAATTTAGCAAAAATTGCCGCTATTCCCAAGAAGGATTGCCAAACATGCTGAATAAATAAACCAATAGATAATAATATGAGTAAATTAACGACAGTTGAACAGATAAGTACTTTACAACGAGAACCGTGATGTTTATAGTGCTCGACATCGCGGAGGGGTGGCCGAGCGGCTGAAGGCAGCGGTCTTGAAAACCGCCGATGGGAAACCATCCGAGAGTTCGAATCTCTCCTCCTCCGCCATCTACACTTATACTAGCGTCTCCTAAAGTCTACTTTTCCCAGTAAAATCAAAGAAAATTCCCAAATTAAGCTCTACTTACGTCTACTAGCATCTATCGCAATGTACCCCAATCAGGGGATATATATAGGGATATATTTTTGTACCCCCTAAAAAAATACCCCCATTACTGTGAGGGGTGAGGATGCTAGAAACATGAAACTAACAGCTCGGCAGGTAGAAACAGTAAAACCCCAAGACAAAATATTACAGGATCACTCGGAATGGTAAAAGGGGTTGAGGCTCCGCGCGCAAGTGGAGCTTTTCAGGCGAAATTTAATACTATTGATTGGGCGGGGCATAACTCCGGATCATTTCCTACGAACGGCGATTGGAGCTTTGATGCATCTAGGGTCGCTAGAACCGCATCAGAAACCCGTCCCCACAACGTTGCATTCAATTACATAGTAAGAGCAGCTTAATTCTAACCTAATGCAATCTGAATAATTTCAACCCGCCGAAAGTTGCGGGTTGAATTTGATATCATCTTCCCCTGCGCACAATTCCACACCGAACCCTCTGGCATCTGAACACGGACAACCAAGCGACATCCCTCGGGAATATCACAGGGTTCACCATTCGCATAGAATCTCACTATACTCCAATGGAGGATGGGATATACCTGCCTAGGTAGATATATCCCATATGTAAAAGAACAGGATTCAAGCTATATTTATGCCTATATTTTTAGGGGGGGGCTGGTAAATAAAATAAACCGGATAAAGCAAATATAGGACGTAATTCGGTTTTTATTTTTTTGTACTATCTGAAATTCACACTAGGTAATTATCTGATTTTATTTAAGAGTAGAAGTTAATCACAATTTCATTGATAGGCTTTTATTCATGCTGGAATAGATAAATAATTCTGTTGTATCTTGTTTCACTGAGCATTTATCGAAAGTGCTGTTACAGGAGACAAGAATGTCACACATCATTTACCTGTCGTTAAAAGGCAAGAAGCAAGGGCTTATTTCAGCGGGCTGTTCCACTCCGGAATCTATTGGTAATCGTTATCAGGCAGGGCGAGAAGATGAAATCCAGGTACTGGGTGTGAATCACTCGGTGAGCCGTGACCAAAACGCGCATCATCATCCTGTTAGTTTTACTAAGCCTATTGATAAATCCTCACCGCTGTTAGCGATGGCAATTGACGGTAACGAATTGTTAGAAGCTGCTTTTTTATGTTACCGGACAAGCCCGTTGGGACAGTTGGAAGCCTTTTATGAAATCAAGCTAACAGGCGCAACTATTGTTGATTTTACCTGTCATTACCCTCACTCAATAAACAGTAATGACCAGATACCGTATGAAACGGTACAGCTCGATTACAAATCCATTTCATGTAACCATATCGCCGCAGGGACTTCGGGTTACAGCATTACACAATTAGCCGGGCGTGAAGAAGGCAAACCACTTTTATCCGGATTCTCGAATATTAAGCCGCTGGTTAATGAAGAATCGGTGAAAGATTCACGTCATCATGCGCGCTATCGTTGTACGGATGATGAAGGAAATCTTTTCATTGGGTGTAAATATCGGGTTTGCCTGCCGGATGGTCAGATAAAAACAGGGACGACTGATAAGCAGGGTTTTACCCAATGGCATCTCACGGATGACAAGAAGAACCTGAGTTTTCACATTTTAAAGGATTAATACCATGCCAACCTATACGGTTCAGACCAAAATAGAATCCAACGTACCTGTTGAAAATCTGCTTTACGATTTAGCCATTTATCGGCAGGATGCTAAAGGCAGTTTCCATATATTGCTTGATGTTTTTCAGGAGAAATTACAGAGTAATTATGAAACGCAACAGCATATCACGCAGGAAACAGACGACGATCTTTCCGTGATTTATATCATGCAGATTATGCTGCACCGCAAACATGGCTCAAATATATTTCCGGCACTGCAAACCCATTTTAAGAAAATGTATACCCTTGGTGAATTAACCTCCGGTAAAGCCTGTTCAGAGAAAAAATGGGAAAATGCCTGTTATTTTGAAAGTACGGTTGAAACAAAACCTGTCAGCGACGGAGATAATACCGTCGAATTAAAAATCACCATTCCTGAACGGCCTTTTATTGCTAAAGAATATCCCATTGGTCATCCTGATGATCCCTTTGAGAAGAATAAAGTAGAATCACAAATTCAAAATAGGCTATCTAAAAGAACTTATCCAAGTCAAGGGTGGGCTAGTTTGTGTGGCCCAGCTGCTTTTTTCTATTGTTTGCAAATAGACAGGCCTGATATTTATGAGCAGGTTTCCCGTGAATTATGGCAATATGGGAGAACTAAAATAGGCCAGTTGGAAATTAAACCGGGTGACGGTTGCCGACATCCTAAAGGGACATTTTATGATGGCAAGGACGAAAAGATTTCGGGTTTGGATTGGATAACGTTAGCAAGCTTAAGAGATTCAGAAAATATAATTTTTAGTTATGATGAGGTAAGTGCTCCAGCAGCGGGAATTACTATGTGGAATATGTTATCAGAATGGTTTGAAAAAGCAGGATATGAAAAGGTTTTTGATAATATAAGCCTATCGCATTGTAATATAGATGATTTTAATACACTGAATGATTATGTGCTAAAAGGCTATAAAGTAATAACATTGATATCTGATACTGTGTTAGGCAGGGGAAGAACAGATGGCTTAACATATAAAAGCCATTGGGTTGTATGGAAAGATGCTGCGGAAGAAGTTAATGGAAATATTGAACTAAATTTGTTCTCATGGGGAGATGTTTATCAACAAGTAAGAGAAAATACTACAGTCGACTCATTTTTAAATCAATTATTTGGAGGGTTGGTATTTAAGCCAATGAAATAAAATGTATAAATACACTTTAATTGTTTGTGTTTTTTTTCTTACGGCTTGTGGTAGTAATGTTTCTTTTTCACCTAAGGGTGATTATTTACCTGATGCTCAGGTTGGGAAACCATATTATAGCGTTGTAAATATAAGTGGAGGTGGTGTTATAACACCGAATAACAACATCACTCCTGATGACTTTGGATTGTATATTCAACAATGCGAGCGATCTAAAAATATAATAACGGAAGATACAGTATCAAGAAAAGATTTTAATTGTTTTATAGTAAAAGGCATTCCTACCAAAACGGGTTATTTGAAAGTCAATGTATCCGGAGCAGTTTATGGTCATATGTTTAAAAGCCCTACTAAATTTCATAAGACCTACAATATAAAAGCAAAGGAATAATATAGTTACAGGAATGGCGATTGAGTTCGCCATTTTTATATTTTTGTATGCTCGAACAACATGGAAATTATTCTTTGTTATTGTTTTTTATGCTATTAAATATATTTCTTTGAAAACAAATAGAAATAAAAAACACCATGAAAAAACTATTTGAATTAAGTCAGCAAAAGGCAATCCTTATCGAGCAGATGCATTCATTGCACACTCAAGCTGAAAACGAAAAGCACTCACTCAATACCTGAAAAGGCAAGCAATTCGTCGAACTGCGCAGCCAGTCCAATACTTGAATACTGAAATCACCCGTTATGATGAGCCACTGGCTGATGAAGAACACAGTCAGGCTAGAACTCTGCCAGTCAGTTAAAGAAGATCCGCCCGCATTGCGGAGAGTATGGAAGTACACAATCATTACTGGCAGGGCAGGGAATAATCCTGCGCCAGACCTAGTTGGTGTCTTTGTATCTCATAGATGCGAGCATGATATTATGCCCACATTTACGTTAACGAATTTCTCAGTTTTTCTTACTAGAACCTTTCTTCTGGCTGACAGCCATGTTTATGCAGAAAGTTTTCATTTATCTTTTTAAAGCCTAACCATTTTTGTGCCGATCATGGTTGCTTCTCCACCGACTCTAACGCGGCTAATCGTCTGCGCTTGTGTATCAATCGTCACTTGGATCAGGGAGGAGCATCCCATAGCCCGGCCTTGCTCTAACAGGAAATGAGATTCGCCGGGTAGAACATGATTGACCAGATAACACCCCAGAGCGCCGCTGGCACTGCCGGTTGCGGATTCTTCATTTATGCCATACAGCGGTGCGAAATTTCGGCAATGGGCTGTGATGGATGCATCGCGGCTTAGCTCAAATACGTGAAAGCCGATAGTGCCGAATGTGCGGCTCAGGTTTGCGATAGCTTCATAATCGGGTCGCAGGGTGTCTAACTGGCCGGGTTGCACGGGAATAAGGATATCCGGTAATCCAGTTGAGATAATCTCGATGGGCAAGCCGGTTCTCGTAATGACCTCGCGGTGTACTCCGAGAGCAATTGCGATATCTTCGACATCAGGCCCTTTCCGCGTGATAGGCAGGGGCTGTTCCATGACGACATTGTGGGGGCTTACGGCTACATTTAGAATACCAGCTTTGGTTTTTTGCGTGTAATAGCCCGGTGCAAGCAGATCGAGTGAAGCCAGGGTGAAAAAAACGGCTAATGTCGCATGCCCGCAAAAGTCCACTTCCCCTTCTGGTGTGAAAAAATCCACCTTGAAATCTGTATCCTCGCCAGCATAGACAAATGCTGTCTCGGAAAAACCCACCTGCTGCGCGATAGCTATTTTTTGCGCGTCACTCAGGTCCGGTGGATTGAGAACAACACCCGCGGGATTGCCGCCAGAATTATTCCGGGTAAATGAGTTTACAAGATGTACCTTGATATCGTGCTCAATCGGGCGTGTCGCCTCGTTTTGTTGCATCTGTTGCTCCCGCGTTTTAACCAGATTCGATCTAAGTATTGAGAGTAAAACTTGATCGCACATTGATAGGTCAGGATATCTTCATTATGTGTGAGGGACTGGCAAGTTCAGCAGAAGCTCGATCGTTTCTCAATGCAATGGCCTGTTGAACACTTTCACTAACCATCGATCCCTTTCTTTTAACTACAAAAATCTGTTCTACCATCTTTTAGGGAAGAAAGCTTGTAAAAAAATAACCGCCCGGCCTGCTCGAAATCGGTCCGTAACAACTGAATTAAGGTGCCCAATTATATGGTGTACTTTTTATTAATCCCTTATTTACTGAAGTTGCTTATTTAGTATTGGTTCAGTGAAATAATGTGAATAAACTAAATCGCCTCAATCCTCTGCTGGTTTTTGAGTTATCACCATCAATGATATCTAATTATACTGAAATAGATAGGCGGTTAATTTATATTATATGGAAGTTATCAGTTAGGTACTCTATTGGGGATGAGGAAGTGAACAATGAAACATGAGTAAAATATTCTTTAATGATTTCATCAAAAGGAAAATAGTATGAAAATTATATCTGGGTCGGTCTTGTTTTTTCTGTTTTTATTCATACAACCTGTGTTTGCTGAAACGTTATATAATATTGAGTTTGTAAATTCTTCTAATAAAAAAATATATATCGATAAAGAGGGTGATTATTGTATGAATGACGCTGGTGATGCACATATAATTGTCCCTAAGAATGAGAACAGAAAAATAGTTTTAAAGGATAGTGATAGCTTTCTTAATTGTAGATCTTCCAATAGATATGTGAATTGGTCTGTCCGTTACCCGCAAGGTGAGGATATAGCGAGTTGTGGATTATTTTTTGATGTTGATGCCATCTTTGATGGCTTAGTTGGCGCTCCGCTCAAATGGCTTATAACAGTGAAAGGATGCAATGGATTGGTAAGTGAGGCGACTTGCGGCGAAGTAGAATGCCATAATAAATTTATCGATTATTATTCAATGCAAGATAAAAATATAAAAATAACATTTAAATAGTCAGTATGTTGGAGGGCAATGTAGCCCTCCAGCTATACGATTAACTATTTGACTGGCCCGGGAAATGAATCGACATATTTAATAGTAAAATCCGGGAATGAGTCGACGAACTGGATTGTGTAATCAGGTGATGTTGTCACCATTCGCCATTGCCCCGGTGAATTTGCAGTGCCAGTAACAACGTTGACTTTCAGATCAGGTGATGAGTTCGCAATCTTCACTTTATAATCTGCGCCGGAATTCACCACCTTGATGTTTCCATATATCTTGGAAACATCGACTTTGTTTTTAGCGTAAACCCCAAATGAAAGTAATGTAGCAACTAACAGAATGGCTAATTTTTTCATGTGAACTCCTGTTCATTACAGATTATCCAAACAATGGCAATCTAATCATATGCCGGATGGCACTATTTTAATCCAAAGGACATACTCGAATAATATGACCATCAGGATCTTTCACCAGAAAAGTCTGGCCAAAAACGTCTGTATAAAGCTCGTGTTCAATGTTAATGTCCGGATGTTTTTTCCAATCTTCAAAAAGCTGCTCAACATCATTGCTGGAGGGCAACATGATGCCAATTTCTGAAAACCGCTGGGCAATTTTGTCTGGTTTTGCACCTCCACTCCAAAGCGCGAAAATAGCCTCGTTACTTACAGAAAATGCCACATATCTCGGGCTGGAAAAAATAGGTTCCACATTGAGAATAGTTTTATAAAAATCGGTGGAACGCTCAATGTCGGAAACATAAACCAACTGAAGATTAGGTTTCACAGCGATAGATTCTATTATCTCGCTTTTTTCAACCAACGTTTTCAACCTTGATATTGTATCAACCAAATCTTGTGTAATCTGTTTAAAAAAACTTTCGGATTGAATATCAGAAATATCAGCATTCGGTTCAAAAGAAACTGTCACTTGAACACAATTTGCCATATTGCTTTCATCAGTTAAAATCTGGTGGCAAAAAGTTAACATTCCCATATGAGGAAGATTAACCTGAGCAGTAAATTGCTTATTTATTTCGACCTTCACAAGGTAGAAGCGGGTTTCAGGCATGCCATTCAATATCATTCTGCCATATTGCCCGGTCTTAATTTCGCCTTCAAAATGAAAAGATTCTAAGCCGATCTCCCATTTTTTTCTTAGTTCAAAATCAACATAGTGAGCCCAGATTCGAGAGGGTTTTGCATTTAGTGAAGTCGAAAAAGTTAGGGTTAACATGAACGCCTCCAAGGTCAACTACTGACACAAAATATTAAGAGCCTGTAGAATAGCAATAGGCAGTGACAGTTTCTGTCAGCAGTGTTTTCGTTAGGTGGCTTTCATATAAAATCAGAAAACGAATTGAATGTGGAATAATGTCAATGAGGTATTTTTTCCTTTTCCCGCCACTCTTTAAGCAAGGATTGCCTTGATCGGGGATAACAACAATTTTCTACGGTTAAATGAACAATTCTATCTGACCTGAAATGGCGGAATTCGGCCCGTAACTCACACCAACCAATGACAATACTGATATTTTCAAAATAACCAAATGCAAATGGCCATATCGTTCTTTCTGATTGATTTCCTTTCAGATCCATATACATGATGGTGATTTTATGTCTGTGGTGAATTGCCCACCTTATTTGTTGAATATCAACAATGGATTGCGTTTCCACAGAAGCAGTACCAACCAATAATGAATCGTTCTCTAAAGTTTGTTTTAGTTCTATCGGGATCACTGCTGCAATTTTGTTGAGTGCGCTATTTGCAGCTGCTTTTAACTGTGAGTCTGTACGCTTAGAAACCCAACGAGCGCCCAATGCCAAGGCCTCTATTTCATTTTGTGTCAACATCAGTGGCGGCAAAACAAATCCCGGCCGTAAAACATAACCTACACCGGCTTCGCCCTCAATGATGGCTCCTTGAGCCTGTAAGGTTGCGATGTCCCGATAAAGTGTCCTCAAGCTAATATTTAATTTCTGAGCCAGAACCTTACCTTGTACTGGAAAGTGGTAACTACGTAACACTTCCATAAGAGATAACAAACGCTGTGCTCTGGACAATTCAATATTCCTTCAAACTAATTAGTTTATTATGATCATATTATGATACATCATTATCATTGCACAGTATTTATAAACGAAAAACCGGTGAAACAAAGCTATCCGACCTACACTGTTCGTGCTAATTAACTATATTTAGTAAGTTATATTTAAATCATTATCACTTACTATTCCAGTATATTCTATGATGCGATAATAAATAATATAGTGGTGAATTATGTACTGCCGTGATGAGTCAGGCGTTTTACTTTTAGCTAAAAAAGATAAGCTATATTATTATAGCCAACAGAAAGTTTTTACTGTTCAAAAAGTCACCGCTATTGATGTTTATAAAAAAATGACAAATGGCATGCCATTATGGCTACGTTTATCTTTTGTAATAAGAGATAAAATTTCAAGTCTTGCTGGCGTAGAAAAAATTCATGGTTTCTCTGATAAGAATCCAAATGAAAAATTCCATGTTGGAAGTTATATCGATTTTTTTGAGATTATACATCTCAGTGATAATGAAATGTGTTTGTTATCGAAAGATATACATTTAACGGTAATGATATCTCTGAATATTGTTCCTAATAATAATCACAAAATTGGTTGTATTGCTACTGTAACAGCATCTGTTATAACACATAATTTTTTTGGGAAAGCTTATATGATACCCGTGTCTTTAACTCATGCCGGTATCGTCAGGACGATGTTATCAAAAGTTGGTGATGTATATTAACTAGAAATGGGATAAGTATATATTAAATTATAACTCTCACGATATGAATGTGTTCAGTTGAATTAAAGGTGTTTATTCAATAATATTTTTGGTTGTTTGGCCGTAGGATGAAATCGCCTTTAATTTTAAAAATGAGGTATTTATGTCTGAAATTAATAAGCCAGAAATTGTAGATAAAAAGAATCAATCTCCTGAGCATGAATGCCAGTTTGAACCAAACGATTATCAGGAAATAAAAATTATTGCACCGGTAGGTTCTTTTTCATGGGCGCTGATTCAATTGAAGCTGGGAAATAATGTTTCTCGCAGCAGTTGGCCTAAAAAAGAACAATTAAATTTTGTTCCACGCAAAAAGATTGATGAAGGTGATGGCGATTATTTAGCCCATATTGATAAACAAAATATTTACGGTAACTGGGGGCCTTGGCAACCGACTCAAGAAGATTTAATGGCATGTGACTGGGAATTGTTCAAGCCAAAATCAGAAGATTGTATGATGTCCTTTGAGCTTGGATTAGGAACAGGCTCGTTCAATCATGGTTATGATTGGGGATATATCGGTGAAGGTGGAGAATGGCTGAGCGGAAGCCAGTCTATTTTTGGCACTTTAACACCGATTTCAAATAAAACTGTGATTAAGCAAGTTTTCGCATTCTATTGGAGTACGTATGACCGTTTTTATCTGATAGTGTCAGCAGATAAGGATGACAATAGCAAGTTGCTGGAGTTAATTACGCAAAATCTCTCTATAACAGTCGACGATGTAACTTATTTTATAGGCTTTGAACCCCCTTTAAGCGACAAAAATGATATATACACTATTTCATATGGTTCAAATGATGTCCGAAATTTGGGTGAAGTATTAAAGAAAACGAACGAGAAAAAAACTTTTTGTCTTAACTGGTGTAAGAGATAATTAAACGTTTAATTTTCAATTAAAGGCCACACGTTAGTGTGGCCATTCAAAAAAATAAAATGAACGTATCCATTTTACCCTTCTAAATTTATGCCTGATAACCTTGTGTTATCAATTGATAATTATTGGCTATTAATCATGTTTCCATTTCTTATGCTATATAAAAATAGAGTCAATGTGTTTTTCATAAATTAACTTTTTAATAAAAAATTATTTTTATTAAGTTATTATGGGGTGTTGATGAATGTCTTCATATAAGAGTAAAATAACTGGGTGTTTTGTTGTTTTATTTATTTTATTGTTTTTTTCTTTATTTATTAAAGTGTTTTCGAATGATGCTATTTCAACCGAACATCTTAGTAATGTAGATAAAAACAAGATAGATGTTATTGATATCCCAAATGAAAAAAAATTGAGTTCAGGTGTAAGCGATAAAACTATAAAAAGAAATGATGAAACCTTAAATTCTGATACATCCCGTATAATTGCTAACAATATCCAGGCGGTAAGTAATGTCTTGTCATCTTCGCCTGCGGAATTGGCTGAACAGGCTAAAACCTATGCATTAAACAAAATTAACAATACCGTCACATCTGAAGCTCAAAAATGGTTATCCCAGTTTGGAACAGCCAGAATTAATTTTGGCCTGGATAAACAATGGACTTTGAAAAACAGTACCTTCAATTTCTTATGGCCAATTTACGATAATAAAGCCGATTGGCTAATTTTCTCCCAATTAAGTTATCGCAATAGAGACAACAGGGATACTGCCAATTTGGGGATAGGAGGGCGCTATTTTTATCAAAACTGGATGTATGGCCTGAATACATTTTATGACCATGATTTAACAGGAAAAAATCAGCGTTTGGGTTTTGGGGGGGAAATTTGGAGTGATTATATTAAATTTTCTGCCAATACATATTGGCGCTTGAGTGATTGGAAGAATTCACGTGATTTTGGAGATTCTCAGGAACGTCCGGCCAATGGCTATGACATCAAAGGTGAATTTTTCTTGCCTGCATACCCTAATTTGGGCGCGAAACTGTCTTATGAGCAATATTTCGGCAATGACGTGACGTTATTTCAAAATATTAAACAGAAAGATCCCAACGCAGCGAAGTTCGGCCTGACTTATACCCCAGTGCCTTTACTCACAGTGGGAGTGGATTATAAACAAGGGAAAGGCGGGCATACTGAAACGCAATTTATGGCGAATATAAATTATAAATTGGGCGTTCCTTTCAGTGTCCAGTTATCGCCAAAAAATGTTGATGCCATGCGGACTCTGGCAGGCAGCCGCTATGATTTAGTCGATAGGAATAATAGTATTGTTCTGGAACACCAGAAAAAAAATATTATAAGAATAACCCCTCCTGAAAACATCGTAGGTTACAGTCAGGAATCACGCGTTGTCACAGCTAAATTAACTGCCAATACTCCAGTTAAACGAATTCGTTGGTTAACCAGCCAAGCCTTTAAAGAGCATGGCGGAAAACTTTTCCCGGAAATAGGTGAGGTAGTTAACATCACTTTACCTAACTATGTGTCAGGTATTAATCAAAATAATAATTATCCGGTTTATGTTTCTGCAGAGTTGCTTGATGACGAGGCATTATCGCCTGTGACAATGCAAGTCACTGTTCGGCCTTTTATGTTGAAAAAAAACGAGAAACCTAATTTCACACCAGCAGGGCCGTTATTCGCTACAGGTAAGAAAGAGGACGGATATACGTTTAATCCTGTGATTACTTTTGATTCAGTGAATGGAACACCAATAAAAAATACGACGATAAAACAGGTTCAATGGGTAACGGAACCGAAAGTTGGAGAGGCTTCAGGATTGAAGTTTGAGGGATTGGATGGCTCAGAAACAGCGGAACTTAATGGGGATGGACACTTCAGGAACACGCCTGTTTTAACCAGCACCAAGCCACATAAAGAGGTTAAAGTTTATCTGCAATTGGATGGGCAGCCGCCGCAACTGGTGGGCGTGGTCAGTTTTGAGGAGGAGCCTGCCAGTTACAAAGTCGGTACAGTAGATGTTTTACCAAAAGAGCCTGTAATTGCTGACGGCAAGCAGAGTTACACTTATACGGCCACGATTTTGGATAGCCATAATAAGCCTGCAAGAAACCAGAGAATTGCGCAGGTCAATTGGAGTATAAATAAGTATGTTGCCGGGCTGACCCTGATCGCAGAAAATGAGAATAATGGGGTATTCACCACAGATCCCGAAGGAAAATTAAAGGCAACATTAACCAGCAAGTTTGAGATTAAAGATGTGCTGGTTTCCCTCTCCATTGACAATCAACAGCCGGTTTCGGCACAACAAGCGGTGGCCTTTACGCCGGATACCGCAG
>NZ_VCDN01000039.1:0-7963 GCF_033949405.1 Xenorhabdus santafensis
GCCTCTTTGTTGGCTGCACTCATTCACCCCAGTCACCGTTTTGATAAACATACGGTTATCTATGCTCCTGGGGTTCATTCCCTTGCCGCCGCGATGCAACTTGAAATCCATTGCGTATAGCTATTATTTTTTTAGAATGTTTCCCAATTGGATGGGTCTTCCACATCACTGCTTTTTTTCAGTGCGGGAGAATTCGTTTTATTAGCTGGAGGATTTGACGTCTTCTTGGTCAAGAAAACTTCATGTTTTCTTCTTTCAGGCTGTATCCTTTCTGCCTGCTCCGGTAACTGAAACAACGCAACGGCTTTGGTCAATATCTTGGCCTGCTCTTCCAATGCCGCAGCCGCAGCCGCAGATTGTTCAACCAAAGATGCGTTTTGTTGGGTAACTCTATCCATCTCGGAAATCGCTACACCAACCTGAGTAATTCCTCGGCTCTGCTCATCCGAAGCCGATGCAATTTCGCCCATGATATCCGTCACGCGAGTCACTGAGTCGACGATTTTGTTCATCGTTTCGCCCGCACTTTCTACCTGTATAGAACCGGTATCTGTACGATTTACAGAATCTTCAATCAGTGCTTTGATCTCTTTAGCTGCTTCAGCACTGCGTTGTGCCAGATTGCGAACCTCACCCGCCACAACGGCAAAACCACGTCCGTGCTCACCCGCACGGGCTGCTTCTACCGCCGCATTAAGTGCAAGGATATTGGTCTGGAACGCAATGGCATCAATCACGCCAGTGATATCAGAGATTTTGCGAGAACTGTCAGCGATGTCATGCATAGTCTGAACAACATTAGCCACCACTTTACCTCCCTGACGGGCGATATCAGAGGCATTATCAGCCAAGTTGCTGGCTTGGCGGGCGTTGTCAGCATTTTGTTTTACTGTCGCGGTCAGCTCTTCCATGCTGGCCGCAGTTTCTTCCAGTGAAGCCACTTGCTGTTCAGTACGTGAAGAGAGGTCGTTGTTGCCGGCAGCAATTTCGCTGGTGCCGGTATAGATGGTTTCGGTGCTTTGATGGACGCTTCTGACCGTGTTGATCAGTTCTTCCTGCATGTGTCTCAAACCGACAGCCAGCATGCCCATTTCATTGTTAGAAGAAATGTGAATGGTCTGAGTCAAATCACCTTTAGAGAAGGCCTTGATACTATCCAACAAATGATTTAATGGTTCAATTAACGCCTTACGCAACCCGATCCAGCTTATTGTAATTACCCCAATCAACAGCACAAATATAGTGATCAGACTGATGATAACATTACGATAAGCGACATCAGCAGCATCCGAAACGTCACCATAAAGTTTGTCATTGGTGTTCAGATAGGATATGTATTCCGCATCAAATGCATTTTGCAAAACGGTGGTTGGCTGGTCAAAAAAGCCCTTGAAATCGCCCTTTGAAAGCATGCTATCCAAATCTTTCAAGGCATTAAGGTAGTCACGCTGAGTTTGCTTCAATTGCTGGAGACGCTCTAAATCATGGAGTGCCAGTGCCGGCAACTTTTCAAATTGATCAAAACGGCGATCCGCACGAGTAATATTGGCTCTGGCCTCTACCCAGATATCGTCCATATCCTGATCGTTCTCAACTTTCTGAGCCCTCGAGATCATGACGATAGCAATGCGGTTCAGGTTATTACGGGCCTGCAGCATATTAATCCAGCTTTCGTCCAGTAATTTTTGCCGCTCGCGAATTTGATCCATCATATCAAAGGCTTCTGTATCCTTCTTCAAGTTACTGAAAAACAAGCCCCCGGAGATAAATTGCAAAGCACCAAATAGTACGATGACTGCAATAAGTCCCGTCACTATTTTCATTCGGTTAAACATGACTTCCCTTTTGTAATAGATTGCTATGCCAGTGTTATCGGCAGGCTTAAAGGGAACTTTATGCGTAATTATAAAAATTGATTTTTTACGGTGTTTTTTTGATCTGGGACAATTTTCATTTGGTGAACGGAGCTTGATAAAAAAAGTGCCGGATAAAAAAATCGGCACTTTTTCATTAATCTCCCTCTCCTCATAGAGAGGAATTTTATTAGCAGAAAGTGAATTAAATATACATTACCGTCTTAGTCATCATGAAGCCGACAAATGACTGAAAATGAAGCTCCCCCGTCTGGTTCATTATTGCCAGCACTTCCCCCATTCTTAGAGGGTATAGCCATTACTTCTCTATTATTATCTCCTCCGTTTTTATTCCACAGAGTAGTTGTCCATACAGTAAGGCCATCCCTGGTATCATTAGTAGGCCAACCGTAAACTGTATAAGGAGTTGTATCTGGATAAGCGTTACTTATAGCTATCACCTCATCTACGACAGGTAATTTCCAAAATTTCTTACTGCTATTACTGCTATTACTGCTATTACTGCTATTACTACAGTAATCTTCTACTTTATTCCATTTTCCAGTACCCCATTCTTCATTGTTTCTTTTTATGTTGGATCCAGCATTTAACTCAGTAGCTAACTGAGGTCGCGAGTATTTTTTACTACCAACTGTAATATAATCTTCCATATGCCCCCAATATTTGGCCTTAACCGTATTCGGGCTGGTAAGCACGGTAAAGATAACATCCTGTGATTTCGTTACTTGTTTATTTGCTCTTCCATCGACTGTTATCGACAATGTTGTGCGTGTCCCGATGCCATCAGGGTCAGTGACATTGATAACAAGATAACCGTTTTCATCCGTATAACCACTGTAAATACCGTCCTTACCTTCCAATTTTCCTTCTGACACAGCCAGTTTTACCGTCACTGTTTTTTCCTGTTCCTTTTGGCGGTTTATGGCAGACATTTTAAGGGTGACAGGGACACCACCAACAGGTTTTTCGTCATTGGTAGTCTTAATGGTGAGCGTGATCGGGATAGTGTCAGTTTTCTTAGCGATAACTGCGTCAGAACCATCCGCCTCCACTGCCGCTTTACTCGGGGTTATGCCGAAATCAGTAGCAATGCCTTTGATGCTGCCATTCGGATTTCCTCCAGTAACATTGCCCGCAAGTTTCTGCTCGTTTGTATCTGTTACCTCGGTTTTACCCACCATCATTTTTACTTTGCCTTTCACTGCACGTGGGCTACGTGGCACCATGGCAAGCTGGATAACATGGCCACTGTCTTCTTGTGTCAGTGTATAAGAAGGTACTGTTTTAGAATCTCTAATCTGCTCACCCTCGTTACTAACCCTTTTCTCTGGGGATTCTTTCCCTTCAGTATTATTGGCCGGATATTTAATACCCCAAAGGTAGGTGGATTGATCCACATCATCCTTATCGTGTTTGTTGAAAATATATGAGCCTTCCAGTACCTGCCCCATTTCCAGCGCCCCCTTAATCGTTAATTTCTCAATGCTAGGGCCTTTGTCTGGATTAATTACTGTGCCATTAACTCCTCCGGTGAGTGTGCCGTCACTCTGCCTCGTATTGATGGTCTTAGCGTCCCCGGTTTTATTCAAAATATTTTTGGGTATAATAGTGAACTCCAACAGTTTGCCATTATCGTCCTTGCTTAAGGTATAAGAGGGGATTGCACCACTAAGAATGGTTTTTCCATCCACATCGCCTTTGGCTCCCGGTTCATGGACATCTTCTTTGAGCCCATCCTTGCCGTCTATTGATTCAAAACGCTTCCAGAAATAATGGGAATTGTCTGTCACCTCTCCATTATTAGGGTTAAATACATATTCGGCGTGTAAAACTGCAAAGTCGTACAATTCGCCTGTTAACTTGAGGCCATCAATGGACGGGGCTGAGTTAGGATCAAGGATGGTGCCCGGCCTTCCGCCTTTAGGGGTGGTCTGGTTGATGCTGGCATCAGCCATACTGATATCCGCCGTTTTAATCCCACCTTCTTTTTGCTTACCATTAACGGGTTTAATGGTAATTGCGAGGGTTTTCCCTGCATCTTGATCGCCCAGCGCTCTTTCCAGCGTACGTGAAGCGGTGTCTTCTACCGGTTTAAAATTATCAGGATTGAGGGTGTCGCCCTTGTCATGCCAGACATACAGGGACTTGTCTGTCGCATCCCCACCGTTATCATTGAAGTCATAGGTCGCCGTCAGCGATTTATTAATTTCTAATTCGCCCGTCAGGACAATCTTGTCAATGCTCGGTTTGGCATTGGGATCAGCAACACCGCCGTTGCGATTGCCGCCGACAATCCCGTCGGGGTTTTGTGGGTCATACACGGCCACGCGGGTTTCCGGCTTTTTCGCCCGCAGGTTAATGCCATTGACTGCCAGTATGGAGACTTCCAATACCTTGTTGTAGTCACTTTCTTGGATCTGGTAGGTTATCGGTGTGCCCCCATTCACCTGACCTTCCCCGTTTTTCTGCATCAGCGTAGCCGGCTCTTTCGCGCCGGCGGCATCCGCCAGTTTCATCACCCGCTCAGCGGTCGTCCCTTTTGGCCCCCAAACATAGAACGAGCGATCGGTGGTATTGCTGCCATTACTGTCAAACTGATAGGTGGCCGTCAGGGTATTACCAATCGCTAATTCTCCACTCAGCATCAACTTGCTGATAGCAGGCGCTTGGTTTTTTTCAAATTCCAGCGTGACGGGTTTTGTCCTGCCCGTGCCTTCAATTGATGTGTCCACTGTCCAAGAGCCGGTTTGTTGACCCGCCCTGACCCCCACTTCATACACCCCGTTGCCGATTTCTTTCACGTCCGTGATCAGCGGCGCTTTACCGTCGCCTTGTAACTCCCCGCTGCCACTCACCTTAATACTGTCCTGGGCACCCGGGATAGGATTGCCTTCTGTATCTTCCAGGGTGATCCTCAGGGTTTTCTCCGAATTGCCATCCGCCGGCAGGGCAAAACTGCCATCCGCCGATTCAACTTTGGGGCTGTTCGGGTTTAATATCTCGGCCAGTGATTGACCAAACTTAAGGGTTACCGGTTCTCCTATCGATTGACCGAACACCTCCGCCTTTAATGTCCATTCGCCTTTTTTCTCCTCGGCGGTGACCGGCGCAACATATTTACCACTGCCCGGCGGGGTTTCTTTAAAATCGCCGTAGTGCGGCAGGTGACCTGTGCCATACAACCTCTGATTATCCTTTATCAGCGTGATCTCTTTTTCCAGGCCACTGAGCGGGTTGTTGTCCTTATCTCTCACGTCCACAACAAGCATCGTGGTATCTTGCCCATTCGGCAACACCGATTTTTCAGCAGTAAAGGTGGATTTACTCGGATCAATCAGATCCGCTTTGTTGGCCGCAAAGTGAATGATGGTCGGCGTTTCCAGCACAACATCGTCTACTTTGGTGGTAATGTTCCACTTGCCGATTTTATCGCCCGGCCCGACTTTCACCTTATATGTGCCGCTGCCTTCCGGCTCTTCCCACACTTTGCCGATGACCGGATTATTTTTTCCGCCCCCGGTCAGTTGATCGCCGTTATCCTCAAACGTAATGTTGTCCTTGGCATGCTTGATAGGATTGCCATCCTTGTCCTTCAGTACCAGCGTCATGATGGTGCTGTCTTTATTGTCAGCCGACAGGGCGTTTGTCGCCGGGATAAAGGCGGATCCTTTGGGGTCCACAATCGCCGCCAGTGACTGACTCACGGTCACCACGGCCGATTCCATCACTGTGCCGTCCGCCTCTGGCGTAATTTTCAGGATGCCTTTGGTGTCTTGGGCGGTGATCTTCCCCTTGTAGACCCCACTGCCGGCCGGATCTTCTTGGATGGCAGTCACGGTCGGGTTGGCGCCCTGTCCATACAGCCCACTCCGGTCTTCCACCAGCTTGATCTGGTCGGCAACGCCGGTGATCGGATTGTCATTCTTGTCCCTAAGTATCAGGTAAATATCCGTCGCGTCCCCTTTCTTATGCAACGTATCAGCGTCGGGCCTGAACTGGGTTTTTTCGGTATCAATCATGTCGGCCAAGGAACGATTGAAATCAATCACCGTCGGCGCCAATTCATGGCCGTCGACTTTGGGCGTGATGATCCACTTGTCCTGTTTCTCACCGGCCGTGGCCGTGACTTCATAGATACCGCTGCCTTCCGGGACTTCTTTGACCTCAGTGCCCAGCACCGGATCTTTACCGTCCCCCGTCAGCTTGGATTTATCTTCTGTCAGGACAATGCTGCCTGCCGCCCCGCTGACCGGTTTGCCGTCCGTGCCCACCAGTTTCAGGCGGATAACCGTCTGGGTTTTGCCATCGGCCACCATGGATTTATTGGCCGGGTCAAAACCGGAGCCGGCCGGGTCAATCGCCGATGCCGTCACCACAATTTGGGCTTCCACCCGCTCAGAAGCATTGCCCTGCGTGTCATAGGCCACACCGGACAGGCTGTAGGTGTTGTTTGCCTTATCCTTATACTGCGGCAGGATCAGCAGGTAATGGGTACCCCCGCTGACAGAGCCGGTGGCGGCCTTGTCCGCTGACACGGACGCGCCGGCGTTGATCAACTGACCGCCCCCCGCCAGTAAATTCGCCGTATCCCAGACAATCTCTTTCAGGCCCTTTTTGGCGCTGACCGTCACGTTTAACGGAATAATGGCCCCGCCACGCCCGCTAATCCGGGTTTCCATCATCAGGCGGATCAGGTTTTTCTTGCGGTATTCCAGCACGATCTGGTTATTACGGTCGATCAAATCATAGCGCCCGCCTTGCAGGGTACGGGTGAAGCCCACGGCACCCGGATCAACCTGTTTTGACCACGGCGTGCCAATTTGATAATTGAGGCCGAGATTAAACAGGGTTTCTCCGCCCCCGGACGCGCTTTGGCGGCGGTCAAGCCCCAGGGTGACCAGCGGAATGGGGGTGTAATTCACACCGAGGGTAAAGGCCGCCGGGTTTTTCTGCCGCCGATCTTCACTCAGCAAGCCGACTTCATGGCCGAAATACTGTTCGTAAATCAGTTTACCGCCCAACTGGGGATAGGTCGGCACATAGCCCTCCGCCCGCAAGTCAAAACCGTTGGCCGGGCGCTCTTCATAATCCGTCAGTTTCTTGCCATCCTTCCAGCCACTGCCGCGGAAATAACCGTTGGCGGCAAATTTCATAAAGTCACGGGCGTATTCCGCCCCGATACCGAAACGGGTATGGTCACGGGTAATATCGTGGTCGAGGAAGGCGTTATAGCCGAACATACCATCATCAAAGAAATGGCGCTGTCCCAGCCCGACGTTTGCCGTGGTGCGGCTGTCGATGTGGCGCAGGCCAAACTGCGTAAACGTCAGGTGCTTTGCCGTGTCATACAGGGGCAGCAGCATGTCGAACTCGCTGCCATCCAGCCGCCCGCGATCATCCATACTGGCCTTCACTTTGACGTTACCGTAACGTTGCAACCAATTTTGCACGGTTTGGTTCACTTCATTGACGGCCATGCCGCGCAATTGGCTTTTGGTGCTTTCCACCACATTGCCGCTTTTTATCATACTGGCCGCTTGAGAGGCGGTGCTCGCCAGCCAACGCTCGGTGCGATTATCTGTGGCAGGTGCGTCAGCCGCGGCGTTCAGACTGTCAGCCAGTAACGGCTCCGTTGTGGAATGCGGCACGTCAATTTCATCGCCGGCCCCCAGTTTCGCAAATGGCTTATGGAATTCCCGTTGCTGGTTGAGCCTTTTTAACTCTGTCACGGTCAAGCCATGACGCTTTGCCACCGTTTTGACGCTTTCGCCGGTCGTCAACTGGTAAGGACGGATCTGCCCTATCTGCCGATGGATTTCCTGGGCATGAAGTTCACTTTTGGAGATTGCTATGGCAGGCGTAAATGCTGCCGCGACGGGAAAGGCTACTTGGGCAAAGATATTCGCCCATGCTATCCATTTGAGGTAATGGTGCTGCTTTTCCGTCCACTGCCTATTTTGCTTCTTTAGCATGTTTATCTACCTTCAGAATCAACATTATCTTCACCAAAATTCATTGGATTTTGGTGCCATTGACTCATCCCGGAGTGTGTTGCTCCCCTCGTTTTAAGTTGACAATTAGTACCCAAC